>JAITXK010000048.1 GCA_031284765.1 Candidatus Symbiothrix sp. | reverse complement strand
ACCCGGACGTACAATCACGTACATTCCGTTTTTTTGTGCCAAACGACAAAATTCTGCCACATCGTTATTGCCTGTGAAGTCGAATTGTCCTTCTTCCGGCTCGTGGATATTCCAGAATACATATAAACATATTGTATTCATTCCTAATGCTTTACACATTTGGATACGATGTTCCCAATATTCTTTCGGAATACGCGGATAATGTATTTCTGCGGCTTTTATCACAAATGGCTCGCCGTTGAGCAAGAATGTTTGTTTGCCGATTTCAAACGTTTCTTTCGGCGTGTTGTTTTTACATGACTGCAAAAACAAGCATCCGAAAGCAAGGCAGAGAACTAAAGATATTTTCTTCATGATTATTTATTTATTAATTGTTTTTTATCCATACTTTCATTTTTCCTGTCTTCCGGTTAGCCCAAGCATAATAAGGAATAAAGAGTTGTTTACTGTCTTCTGTTTGTTGATAAATCACATTCACACCACCCAATAAATCGGGTTGCATTTTTACGGAAAATTTGGCTTGCGGCTGTATCAGCAGTCGGTCAAAATTGGTAATGTTGTCCATTTCTTCCGCGCAATAGACTAATGGTCCATATTCAATGGCTGAAAGTCCACGGTCGGCAACTACGTCATTGCTTGCAAGCACCTGCCTTACTTTCATAGGCAAAACAAGTTCAATTAGATTGTCGCCCGTCCACTCATTAAAAATTTCCACATAACCGTTTTTTACCTTCGCATTAATAAGCGAATCATTTAACGAAATAAGAAAAGTTTCGTCCAAATTATCTGCATAAGAATAAAGCGTTCCCGGAGTAACTTCGTTCATCGCCCAGCCAGGAATTCGTATTTTCAAAGTGAATTTTTGCGGTTTTTCCGTTTTCACGTTAATACGAATGTTTCCTTGCCACGGATAATTGGTATTTTGCCGTATCTCTACCGGTTTTTCCCGAACAGAAATAATGGCTTTGTTTGACATAAAAAGATTGACATACACGCTATCGTCTTGCGCGGCATAAATTAAGTTGGGAATAAACGGTATGAAACGAATAAGATTTGTAGGGCAACACGAACAGTCGAACCACGATTGACGTGCACATGCGCCCATATTAAATTTATATTGTCCGTCTGATTCCAAAGGATTGGGATAAAAAAATTCAACTCCATCTAATGAAATACCTGCAATCAGCGCATTATATAACGTCCTTTCGATAATATCAAAGTATTTGGAATTACCGGTCAGGCGAAATAGGCGGTCGTTCCAATATACGCTGCCGATAGCGGCACATGTTTCGCTGTAAGCCGTCAGGTTTGGAAGTTCAAAGTTATCGCCAAAAGATTCTCCCTCGTGGCGAGCGCCAATTCCTCCGGTAATGTACAGTTTTTTGTTTACCATATTATCCCACAGATTATTAACGGCATTCAAATAATTTTTGTTACCGTAGATAGCGGCAATATCGGTCATTCCTGCATACATATACATTGCTCTCACCGCATGCCCCACAACTTCGTCTTGCCTAATTACCGGAATATGGTCTTGACTGTATGCTCCCCTTATTTGACGGCGGGCGGCATCGCCTCTTAAATCCAAAAATTTCTTTGCCAATTGAAGATAATCCTCGTTATCAGTTATTTGGTATAATTTGATTAATCCTGTTTCTGCAATTTGGTGTCCCGGAATTTCATAATTGGCACTATCGCCAAATACTTTGACCAACAAATCGGCATTTTTAATGGCTATGTCCAAAAAATTCCGTTTCCCTGTAGCCCAATAGTGAGCCGTTGCCGCTTCAAATAAATGTCCGCTGTTGTATAATTCGTGACTTGAACCCAAATCTGTCCATCTTGCGCCCCGTTTTACCCATTGGGCAGGAGGATTAAGCGAGTCGATTGTCCGCCAAGTGGTAAGGTAGCCATCGGGTTCCTGACCTGTTTTAACAATCGCAATAATGGAATCCAGATAATTTTCCAATTCGGGGTCGGGAGCGCTAATTAACGAATAAGCAGCGCCCTCAATTGTTTTATAAACATCCGTATCATCAAAAGGCATTGCACCGCGCGTATGCCCTTTTGCGCCATTTATAACTTTTCCGGCAGTAATAAAGTTTTCAAAACGACCTTCTGAAGCACATTTGTCAAACGCATAGCGAATGGTGGTTTTCTGTATGGTTTGTATCTTGGGCAACCAGAAAGAATCCGTTAGTATGATGCGATTGAGACTTACCTGTTGAATTGGATAATCCATATACTTTTTCTCTGCCTGCCTGCACGAAAACAGGCAGAGAGTTAAAATCGCTGCCGTGCTAACGGAAATAAACAGTAAAAAAAAGTGTTTCATGGTTATTTATAATTGAATATTTAGTTTTTTGCCATTATACGAAACCGTTTTATCAATTGCCTTTGACGACTCTGCACCTGTGCCTTTTTGGGGCGTAACCAACACCATGCGGAACTTGCGCGAGGACAACATGCCGGGAAATTTACCTTTGCGGTCGGCAATGGTCAATGTTTTTTCTGCGTCATTCCACGTAAATTGAATGGTCGAATAAATGCCTTTTTCGTAATTGTAATTATCGTTTTCGTCTTCGTAAAGCGTAAATTCGCCATCAGAGCCGGTGTAGATACGGATTTCGAGATTGTCCCATTTCTTTTCGGTGGCGTATTGCACTTTCGGCGCCAAAGGAAGAATAGACCCTGCCCGCACATACAACGGAATAATATCAATCGGCACTTCCTTCTTCACGGTTTGTCCACCCGCAAGCGTTTCGCCCGTCCAGAAATCAATCCATGAGGTGCCTTTCGGCAAATAAACCTCTTGTGTCTGAATTTTGCTAAAATCTTCTACCGGATTGTCGTATTTCTCGCCGCTTGTTTTTACGTACATCGCTTGCGTAACCGGCGTAACTAAAAACGACTT
>JAITXK010000192.1 GCA_031284765.1 Candidatus Symbiothrix sp. | reverse complement strand
TAAAAAAATATTTACTTTTTAAATCTTAAAAACAAATGAAGTACAAAGTAGTCAGGCGGAAAAATCCGCAAACCCCGCAAGCGCAGGGAAAGTATTATGCCAACGCCGTGAATGCAGGCAAGTTTACGGTAAAGGATTTTGCCAATGAAATTGCCGGACGTTCGTCGCTTACGCGCGGCGACATCGAAAATGTGTTGAACAACTTCCTGGACGAGTTGCCCACCTTCCTGAAACTGGGTTTGAGTGTAAAGCTCGGCGAATTTGGAACGGTGCGCTTAAGTCTTTCCAGCAAAGGCGCCAACACGGCTGCCGAGTTCAAATCCGATTTTATCAAGGGGGTAAAGGTGATTTTTACGCCCAGCGTCGATTTGAAGGAGGGGCTGAAAGACATTACGTTTGAGGAGGCCAAATAAGAGCGATTGGAAATAAAAAAGTATCACAATTTAAATAGTAAAAAATCACGAATAAATTAAAAATAACTCTTTTTCTCTGCTTCTGCCTGGTCGTAAGCGCCATTACCGCCCAAACGTACAGCGGCGGCGCAGGCTCAGCAGCCGACCCCTATCGCATTTCTTCCAAAGCGGATATGGTGGCTTTGGCTAACGCCGTGAGAGGTAACTCCTCTGACCGGAATGAACGCTGTTTCCGCGCAGGATGTATTTCTCTATCCCAATCCCGTGAAACACGATTTATTCATCAGGAGCGATGTTTCGATTGACAGAATCGAAATTTACCACTCATCCGGTGCGCGGGTATGGATGGTCGATAGCGTTACCGAAAAAGTGGATGTATCTGCTTTGGAAGATGGCTTCTATTTCGTTCGTATATCCATGGAAGAGAAGGTAATTACGAAGAAGATTGTTAAAAAGTCGTAATGCTCCGGATGCGTTCCACATGCCGCCCCCCCTCGAAAGGCGTATTCAAAAACGTTTCTACAATTTTTTCCGCCTCGTCCATCGGCAGGAAACGCCCGGGAAGCGCTAAGACATTGGCGTCGTTGTGCATGCGGGCCAAAGTAGCTATTTCCTCCTTCCAACACAAGGCGGAACGGATGCCGGCATGCTTGTTCAATGTCATGTTGATGCCGTTGCCCGAACCGCAGACGGCGATACCCAGCGATACCTCTTGATTTTCGACGGCTGCTGCCAACCGATGTCCAAACACGGCATAATTGACGCTTTCGGGGGTATAGGCGCCATAATCAAGGTAGGGAATTCCTTTTTTATCCAATAAGGCGCGGATAAATTCTTTCATTTCGTAGCCTGCATGGTCGGATGCGAGGCCAACCCGCTGATAGCACGGCGAACTTTCCATATTATAACATGCGTTTAACTTGTTGATATACATTGGCTCCGGTAAAACCGAACTTTTCGTCCAGCACGGTATAGGGCGCTGAATAGCCGAACGATTCCAATCCCCAGATTTTGCCGTTGGCGCCCACTAATCCGTACAAATTGACGGGTAAACCGGCTGTCAAACCAAAGATTTTCTTGCCCGGAATCAATACGGCATCCTGATAGGCTTGGGGTTGGTTGCGGAACACGCCTTCCGAAGGCACGGACACAATCCGCACTTGAATACCGTCGTTCCTTAATAAGGCCGCGCCTTCGACCAAAGTAGCCACTTCCGAGCCGGAGGCCAATAAAATAATGTCGGGATTGCCATCACATTCCACTATGTAACCGCCTTTTCCGGCTTGTTGCGCTTCTGCGATGCGACCGGTTTTCGCAGGCAAGTCGTTGATATTCTGTCGTGAAAAGATTAATCCGGTAGGAGTATCTATATTTTCCATCGCCATTTTCCAGGCAAGGGTGGTTTCGTACACATCGGCGGGACGAACCACCAGCATGGCGTTTTTTCCTTGGTGGTTTTTCAGTTTCTCCATCAGGCGGACTTGCGCTTCCTGTTCCACAGGTTCGTGCGTGGGGCCGTCTTCTCCCACGCGGAAAGCATCGTGACTCCAAATAAATTTGACAGGTAATTCCATCAAAGCGGCCATGCGAATCGCCGGTTTCATATAATCGGAGAAAACGAAAAACGTTCCGCAAGCGGGAATGACGCCGCCGTACAAGGTCATGCCGATGCACAAGCAAGCCATTGTCAATTCCGAGACTCCCGATTGCAGGAATGTCCCCGAAAAATCCATTTTAGTGATGGCGTGCGTGTATTTTAGAAATCCATCGGTTTTGTCGGAATTGGACAAATCGGCCGATGTAACAATCATATTTTCAACGTGCTGCGCTAAATACGAAAGGACGGTTGCCGAAGCGGCGCGTGTCGATTGGTTGGGCTTTTGTTGGATGGCAGACCAATCCACTTTCGGGGATTTTTCGGAGAGCCAGGTATGTAATTTCCGGGCCGTTTCGGGATGGCCTTTTGCCCAAGCGGCTTCTTCCGCGATTCTTTCGTCAACGATTTTCCGCAGTTCGGCGGCGCGTTGGCTGTACAATGTCTCTACGTCAGGGAATATGTGGAAAGGTTCCTCTATGTTACCGCCCAAGTGGCGAATGGTGGCTTCATAATCGGCGCCTGAGGCTCCCAAGGGTTGTCCGTGTGTGTCGCAAGTGCCTTCGTGCGGACTGCCATCGGCTTTGACCGCACCTTTTGCCATCCGCGTTTTGCCGATAATCAGCGTGGGACGTGCTGTTTCGTTTTGCGCTTCGGTCAAGGCTTTTCGGATGGCTGTAGCATCGTTTCCGTTGATTTCCACGACTTTCCATCCCCACGCTTCGTATTTCATTTTCGTGTTTTCGCTGGTAACGGCGTCCACGGTGGTGGAAAGTTGGATGTCGTTGGCATCATAGAACATGATCAAGTTGTTCAAGCCCAAGTGACCAGCCATTCGTCCCGCGCCTTGCGAAATTTCTTCCTGAATGCCTCCGTCGGAGATATAGGTGTAAATCTTTTGCTTGCTGCTCCGTTGGGTCTTGGCTTGCAGGAATTTAGCGGCGATGGCAGCGCCCACGGCATATGTATGTCCTTGTCCCAATGGGCCGGAAGTGTTTTCGATGCCACGCAGAACGTCCACTTCGGGATGTCCGGGCGTGATGCTTCTCCATTGGCGGAATTGTTTCAAATCGTCCAAGGTATAAAAACCGGCCAATGCCAGCACGGAATACAGCATGGAGGACATGTGTCCCGGGTCTAAAAAGAAGCGGTCGCGACCGTGCCAGGCAGGGTTGGTGGGGTCATAGACCAAAAACTCGCTGTATAATACATTGATGAAATCGGCGCCGCCCATCGCGCCACCCGGATGTCCTGATTTAGCTTTTTCTACCATTGAAGCAGCCAAAATACGGATTGTATCGGCTGCATGATTCAGTGTTTGTAAGTCGTTCATGATGTTTTATTTTGCTATTAATTCAATATGGATGCATGAATAGTTGCCAAAACTTCAGACGGACGTAGATTTCTCGCCACAATCATACCCTTGGAATCAATCAACCAATTGCTGCATCCGCTTTTGAGGCGGTACTTTTTGAACACTTCGGAATGTTTTCCTTCCGTTTCGTTCCATTGGGTGGATTCGTCCAAATGGTCGGCTTTGATAACTCCCTTGAAAACGGCCGGATTTTCATCCAGTGAAATAGAAACCAATTGCAGGTTTTCCGCTTTCGATTGAGAGATTGCGTTGTGCATTTGTGTGTTTAACACTCGTGATTGCGGGTTGTAAGCCCCCCAAAACTGCACCAAAACATAAGCATTTTCTCGCATTTCAACACCTTGCAAATGAATTTCCGGTGCAAGGTTTCCCGGTTGAATACCTTCGGTAAGTTTGATTTCCTTCGTTCCGGAGCCCAGATAAAGCAGGGCAAATGCCAATCCGAAGCAAAGTCGGATAAAATACCTCATACATCAATTTTTAAGTAAATACTCCCATTGCATTGCTGCAATCCTCCGATTTTCGGAGATTGGCGGGCTTGTTCTTCGCTAAGAACCAAGTGGGCCGTCAATAAAAACGGGGCAAAGGTAAGAATTGTTTGGGGGACTGCCAAATCGACCTCATGAAAAAGTCTTTTTTTGCAACAATCAGAATCAAATTTGTCGTTTTCAGACAGAAATAAAATGTTTTAAGAGATATTGTGGCGTAGCTCAAAATAATTCGTAATTTTGCAATTCAAATCAGAGTCAATGATTTATAAAGTACAAGCTCCTTCGACTATTCAGGTAAAAATTCAATTGCCTTCTTCCAAAAGTATCAGCAATCGGGTGTTGATACTTAATGCTTTAAGTGATAGTCCGTATCCGATTAGAAACCTGTCGGATAGCGATGATACGATGGTGCTGTTCAATGCTTTGCAATCATCCGAAAAGGATTTCAATGTCGGCGCTGCCGGCACTTCCATGCGATTTTTGACTGCTTATTTGGCGCAAAAACCCGGTGAGTGGACGATTACAGGAACGGAACGAATGAAAAACCGTCCCATCGGAATATTGATTAATGCTTTACGTGCTTTGGGCGCCAATATTGAATATCTTGAAAAAGAAGGTTTTCCCCCTTTACGTATTCATGGACAGCAATTGCAAGGCGGGGAAATCAGTTTGGACGGAAGTATAAGTTCACAATATATTTCGGCCTTGATGATGATTGCTCCGCATTTGCGAAAAGGGCTGGTCTTGCATTTGGAAGGTTCGCTGATTTCTGCGCCTTACATTCGTATGACTATGAGTTTGATGGAAAAATTTGGCGTTAAATCAATATGGAAAGGGCAAACGATTCGTATAGAGCCGCAAATTTACCGGCCTGTTGCTTTCCTGGTGGAAGGTGATTGGTCGGCCGCATCATATTGGTTGCAAATACAAGCTTTGGCAATGGAACGCGCAGCGGTAGATGTTATCGGACTGGAAGATAACAGTTTGCAGGGAGATGCCAAAGCCGAATCGCTGATGGCCTGCTTAGTGAATCAACACAAAAGCAGTTTTCATTACGATTTTGTGAATGAACCGGATTTGGCACAGACGTTTGTTGTCACTTGCTGTTTGTTGAATATTCCTTTCCGTTTTTCGGGACTGCAAAGTTTGCGTATCAAGGAAACCGACCGCATGATGGCGTTGCAAACGGAAATGCGCAAACTGGGCTATGAACTCCGTATTTTGTCCGACAATGTTTTGATGTGGGTGGGCGAGCGGTGCGAACCGGTGCCGAAGCCTGTGATTGCCACTTATGAAGACCACCGCATGGCTATGGCTTTTGCTCCTGCCTGTTTGAAAATGAAGGAAATACGAATTGAAAATCCGGAAGTGGTCAGCAAATCCTATCCAAATTATTGGTTCGATTTGAAGTCGGCCGGATTTGTGATACAAGAAGAATCATGAAGTTACGAAATTTATTTCAATCCGATACCCGCCCGCCGGGAGACCCGTTTGCACGTGAAGCCGAGGACGGTTGTTGCGGGCAACACGAATTTTGCCAAAAAGAATTGTTGCTGCAGGCAGCCCAACATCCGGTGGAATATTATGATGATGAAGAATTAGATGTTTTCAAAGGCCGTTCTTCCGACTCGTACAATGACGGAGAAACGGATTTGTTCGCCGATATTCTGCATACGATGTTGCCGGTGGATGTCTCCGGTTGGATAGTCAGTTTGCAAATCCGCGAAATTGCCTTGCCGGACAGCCTGAAAGACACGGTTTTATTGCTATTGAATGATAGCACAATCACACATTAACAAAAGCGATGGTCAATTTCATTTTGATTTTTCTTTGCATTGCGGTTGGCTTGACTTTTTCCAAGTTGCGGATTTTGCCTCCTGATGCACATAAGAGTGTCAATGCGTGGGTTTTGTATGTTGCTTTGCCGGCTTTGTCCCTGCGTTTTGTTCCGGAAATTGTTTGGAATATGCACTTGTTGCTGCCTGTTTTAGTTCCCTTTATCGTATGGACAGGCGCTTGGGTATTTGTGCAGATTTACGACCGGAGAAAACGGTTGTCGTCCGGCTCGCACACGGCTTTGTTGATTACTTGCGGATTGGGCAATACGGCCTTTATCGGCTTTCCGATGATTTCCGCTTTTTACGGCGAATCGGAAATTCATCATGCCATAGTGATTGACCAATTGACATTTATCCTTTTTGCCACAGTTGCGGTCGTTACCATTTTGCGCACGTCGGCCGAAAAATCCACGACAATCAGTTGTCTGTTTGTTCTCAAAAAAGTGTTCCGTTTTCCTCCCTTTCTTGCTTGTTTGGTTGCATTGATATTGCCGAATTTTGTGGACATATCCGTCGCCAATCCCTTGCTGGATAAATTGGTGGCTACGATGTCGCCGATGGCCTTGTTTTCCATTGGTTTGCAATTGCGGTTGAAAGCCATCAAGCAGGAGTGGCGATTGATTTCGGCAGGCGTCATGTATAAATTAATTATTGCGCCGGCCTTGGTGCTGATATGTGCCTTGTTGCTTCATTCGACAGGGATTTTGGCTAAAATCAGCGTATTTGAGGCGGGCATGTCCTCGCACATCACGGCGAGCCTATTGGCAAGTCAGTACGGTTTGAATCCGAGGTATTGCTCTTTGGTCGTGGGAGTCGGCATTGTTTTGAGTTTTATTACGACTACGGCGTGGTATTTTATTACTTCGGAGCTTTGAAACAGGTGAAAAACACAAAACAGGATTATATGACATTTGACCTTTTGGTCATTTAGAGAAAAGAAGTATCTTTGTATGATGGATTTATTACACTACACCTTCTTTCAAAACGCCCTACTCGGCAGCCTCTTCACCTGCATCGGTTGCGGCATCGTTGGCAGCTACATCGTCGCCCGCCGCTTGGTCTTTATCGGCGGAGGCATCACACACGCCTCTTTTGGTGGTTTGGGCGTAGGGTTTTACTTGGGAATAAACCCGATAGTTTCGGCATTGGTTTTTTCCGTAGCATCGGCTTTCGGCATCGAGTGGCTGTCGAAAAAACAGGATGTTCGCGAAGACTCGGCCATTGCAGCCGTTTGGGCGCTGGGAATGGCGCTGGGCGTGATGTGCATTTTCCTGACCCCAGGTTATGCCCCGAATATCTCCGCCTATCTTTTCGGAAATATACTCACCGTTACGCATCCCGATTTGTGGTTTGCCGGTAGTTTTGCGGTCGTAATGGGATTGCTGTTTTTGCTTTTCTACCGTCCGATTCTATACACCGCTTTTGACCGCGAATTTGCACAAACGCAAGGTCTGAAAGTGTCGCTGATTGAACATTTGATGATGATTGCTATTGCCGTCTGTATTGTGGCAAGCATTCGCTTAATCGGTATCATGTTGCTGATGTCTTTGATGACTGTGCCCCAGATGACGGCGAATATTTTTACATCCAAGTTCAAAAATATCCTGTTGTATTCGGTTTTGATTGGCATTGCCGGCTGTCTTTCCGGTTTGTTTTTATCGTATTATTTGAATGTGCCTTCGGGAGCGGCGATTGTTTTTGTACAGGTGGTGATTTTTTTTGCTTGCAAAGGTGTCTTTTTTTTTCAAAAATAATTCTATATCCACATGAGTGCATCCATTCGTTTATCCATTCTGTTTGTTGTCATCTGTACTTTGTTTTCCTATCCTCTTGCGGCACAAAATCCGGTAGTCATCGGCAACGCCCGCTTTTCGTTTATTAACTCCGGTTTGGTTCGTTTGGAATATGCCCTGGAAGGTAAATTTACAGATGATTCGACCCTTTTTGCCGTCAACCGCGAAATCACTTATCACGATTTACAACTGACAGACAAGGGAAATAATCGCTATACGCTCACTACGCCTCTGATGCGGATAGAATATTTCGATAACGGCTTTCCTTTCGGACAACAAAACCTGCGCGTATATTTTCAACATCAAGGGAAAGAAAAAAGCTGGCTGATAAGCCACGAAACTAAGCACGGCAATCTCGGCGGTGCGATTACTACGCTGGATGGTATTCGTTCGCCGGTGGAATTACAGGAAGGTCTTTTGAGTCGTGAGGGCTGGTATGCCATTCGCGACACCCATGCCCCGCTGCTGAAAAACGGCTGGTTGGAGAACCGCGACCCGAATCATTTGCAGGATATTTACCTGTTTATCTACGGCGATAATTACAAATTCGCTCTGAAATCCCTGCAAACCATCAGCGGTTCCGTTCCGATGACACGCAAGTATGTGCATGGTTCGTGGTATTGCCGTTGGTGGAATTATACCGATGAAGACTACCGCCAACTGGTTCGCGAATACAAAGAACATCATTTCCCGTTGGATATTATGGTTTTTGATATGGGCTGGCATACGCAAAAAGAGGCGCGTGTCGGTACAGGCCATGCGGGAAATACCGGCTGGACGGGTTATACGTGGAACCGGGAATTAATCCCCGCCCCGGATAAACTGATTCAGGAATTTAAAGACGATGACATTCAAGTCGTTCTCAATGAACACCCGCACGATGGCCTTCGCGACCACGAAGACCGTTATCCCGCCTTTATGCAAGCCATGAATGTCGATACCGCCGGCCAAAAGAATCTGCTTTTCGATGCCGGCAACAAACACTATATGGAGCATTTTTTACACCATGCGCATGGAGAAGCGGATGCTATGGGCATCGCTTTTTGGTGGCTCGATTGGCAACAGGATTATATCTATCCGCAAGTCAAAGGTTTCAATATCACGCATTTGCCGTGGTTAAATCATTTGTATTATCAGTATTCGCAGCAAAACGGATTGCGAGGCGCCGGTTTCAGCCGGTGGGCAGGCTGGGGCGACCATCGCCATCCGATACAGTTTTCGGGCGATGCGGCCGGCAATTGGGAAATGTTAAAGTTTGAAATCAAGTTGACAGCCACGAGCGGAAATGCCGGTTGCTTCTTCTGGGCGCATGACATCGGTGGTTTTTTTGATGGAAAAGACCCTGAACTGTACACCCGCTGGACACAATTCGGTTTGCTGAATTCCTCGTTGCGCATTCATTCGATTTATGACAAGGATTTAGACCGTCGTCCGTGGTTATGGGGCGAGGAGTACGAACGTGCGATGCGTACGATTTACGAAATGCGTTCGCAGTTGATGCCGTATATTTATTCCTCCGTTTGGCAGTGCCACACCGACATGCTTCCGCTCAATCGCTCGATGTATATTGATTATAATACACAGCGGGAGGCTTATCTCCATCCGCAGGAATTTATGTTCGGCGATTTATTGCTGGGTGCTCCGGTGACTTCTCCGCGGGACAGCATCACGCAATTAGCCCAACAAACCGTGTGGTTTCCCGAAAATGAAATCTGGTACAATCTTTTTACCGGCGAACGGGTCAACGGCGGACAAACGCTGTCTGTTTCATCGCCGCTCAATCAATTTCCCTTGTTTGTCAAAGGCGGTTATCCGCTTCCCCTGCAACCGTTTACGGAACGAATGACTTCCGCACCATTGTCCACTCTCATTGTCCGCACCTACCCTGGCAAAGACGGTGAAGCGAATACTTATACCTTGCATGAAGATGATGGCATCAGTATGGATTATGCACAAGGCGCGTTTGCAAGCACGAAAATAACATATCAGCAAGACGGTAAGCGCATTCACATTACAGTATTCCCTGCCGAAGGACAATACAAAGGACAAGTGGCTAAAAGAGCGTACCGTTTTGAATTGCCTGAAATTCCGGCATCTTCCGTGACGGCAAAAGTGAACGGCAAAAAGGTGAAACCCATCAAAGATGAGGCTTTGCGTGGGTATGTGATTGAAGTGGCGGCGCGGGATATTCGGGAGAGGGTGGTTTTGGAGGTGAAATTGTAAGTTATTTCTTTTTGTTGTTATAATTGCATTTTTCAGTTATCTCGTCGATTATCTCCTTGCTTTTTTGTTGAGATAATCCTGCATCCAATGCAACATTCATCATATCATTCACAGAAGGTTCGCCTTGTCCATTGACCGTTGTTGTATGAAATCCATTGAATCCGGTGCTTGGAAGCAAGTCATAGCCCGGAGATAATTTCCATTCTCCGTTTATTAATTGAAAAGAAAAGTTTTTTGCATGGTCATCCCGATTCGATATTACGATATTGAAAACCATTAACCGAAATAAATCATATACCTGTTCAATGTCTTTTGTCAGATTAAAACAGATTTTTAGAAGTACGGAGTAGTCAAGGCTTGGAATTCGATAATCGGCATTCAGCAATCCCGCCGCACTGACGGTATGTATTTTTCCGGTTTCTGTCCTGTCAAACCGTTGTACGCCAAAATATTTGTTTTCAAACAACCGGGTTTCGGGCATATTGATTCCGCAATCTTTGGCAAGCAAGGAATATTCATATTCCATTTTTCCCACGTCTTCAGGGTCGTTGAAAGCTTTGAATTTCACAAGCCACTCTTTATTTTCTAATTGAACAAAAACCTTGGGACGTGCGCCGCCGGAAGAACCGCCGTATTTATACAGGACATCCAGCGAACCGTTATACTGTTTGGTTGTTAAAACTTTATCTGCTTCGGATGCCAGTTTGTCAAAATCTATGTATTCTTCTTGGGTATTATAGCTAATGTTGGGTTTGTATTCCAATGCTCCGCGACCGGTTGCCCCAACAAGGGCCAAACGTTGCAATACGGTTAATTTGGAGGAATCAATGTCTTTTTGTTGCAAATATCTGTCAAGCAAGAGATTTCCCCATCCATCGGGAAGGCTATCATCAAAAACTCCGAATCCTCCTTTAAAGGGATTGTGTTTAGCCACAAATAGTCCGGGTTGTAACGGCAAAAAGTAGGGCGATATGGATGTGCCATGTTGCAGATAATCGGCATCATATTCAAAAGCACATAAATTATCTTGAGTCAAAGCAAGACGCCCAACCGGATTATCCACCATAAACACATTGACAATCTTTATTTTATCCATTTTTTGTCGCTCGTTTTTTTGTTTTCTTTGTTGCATTCAACAACTCATCCATATTTTGATAGGTTTTTGCCGAGAAAAGTTGCAAAAACTCATCCGTCATATCCAACGCAATAGCCAACATGACCAATCCCCGCAAGGCAATATCTCCGGTTCTTTCAAAACGGCGATAGGTTGCCAAAGGTATGCCGGCACGGCTTGCCAAATGCTGCTGTGTGAGATTTTTTTCTAACCGGCGGAGTTTTACGCGCTCGGCAATCCCTGTTAAGATGATTTTTGGACTTTGATTGATAAGTGTCAAAATAGTATCACTAATTGCATTATTCATATTGTAAATGATAAAATAATATCAGTTGCAAAGGTAATAAAAATTGAGATAAAAGTCTAATCAGCTATGAATAATAAAACAGGAAAAACTTGTATATGCCTTTTCATAGCAAATCCGGCCGCAACCGCCGCGTCCGTTCCATTGACTGCTGCAACTCCCAATCCCGTATCTTCGCTTCATGCCCCGAAAGCAAAATCTCAGGCACCGTCCACCCGCGATATTCCGCAGGGCGGGTGTACACCGGAGGCGCCAACAAATGGTCCTGAAACGAATCGGATAACGCCGACTGCTCATCACCAATAGCGCCCGGTATCAGGCGGACGATGGCATCGGACATCACGGCCGCTGCCAATTCCCCGCCGGTCAGTACATAATCGCCGATGGAGATTTCCCGCGTAATCAAGTGTTCGCGCAGGCGGTAATCAATGCCTTTATAATGTCCACACAAGATGATGATGTTCTGAAATAGAGAGAGCCGATTGGCAATGGATTGATTGAACGTTTCGCCGTCGGGAGAAGTGTAAATCACTTCGTCATACTCCCTTTGCGCTTTCAGAGAAGAGATGGCGCGGTCGATGGGTTCGCATTGCAACACCATTCCGGCCTGTCCGCCGAAAGGATAATCGTCCACGCGACGGTGTTTATCCGCAGAATAATCGCGGAGATTATGCAGGTAAATTTCCACCAATCCCTTTTCTTGCGCCCGCTTCAAAATGGAACAATTCAGGGAACTTTCCAATATTTCGGGCAAAACGGTAATAATGTCAATACGCATTTGATTCTTTATTTTGAATTGTTATTCTTATCTTTGCATTTTTGCAAAATAATTATAATGATGTTGAAACGAACTTATTGCACCTTTATTGTTTTATTCATTGCTTTTACAAGCTTTGCCCAGATGCAGGAACCGGTCAAATGGAAGCATGTAATAAACGAAAAAAGCGAATTGATTTTTACGTCGTCCATCGAATCGGGATGGCATATTTATGCCATGAATATGCCCGAAGGAGGCCCCAAGCCCACCGTCTTTGTGTTTGAAACCGTGAAAGGCGCCAAATTATCCGGCAAGGTAAGCACCAAAAATGCACTGCATACCGCCTACGATGAACTGTTTGAAATGAATATCAGCTGGTACAAAGACAATCCGGTTTTCACACAAAAACTCAGCATTACCGACCCCGATCAATTCCTCTTGGAAGGCTATATCGATTATATGTCCTGCAACGATGAGAATTGTGTGGCTTTGACCGAAGAATTTTCATTCTCCAAAAAAGATTTACCAGTCGGCATTGTCCTCGCAAAGGTCGAAACTCCCCAAGCAGCCATTCCAATCGTGGAAATATCCGAATCAGAAACTCCCGCGATTGTTTCTCAAGACACCCTTCCGGTCGTTCCCGTGTCCTCCGTTGACCTCTGGCAACCCGTTACCAAAGAACTCAATGCCTTGGGAGCAGGACAAGAAGCGACCAAATCGTGGCTCGCCATCTTCCTGATATGTTTCGGCGGTGGATTTTTGGCCTTACTCACCCCCTGTGTGTGGCCGATTATCCCGATGACAGTCAGTTTCTTCCTGAAACGTTCCAAGTCCAACCGCAAAAAAGCCGTTTCCGATGCCGTTATCTACGGTATCTCCATCATGAGCATCTATTTGCTTTTGGGACTGCTGATTACCATCCTCTTTGGAGCAAGCGCTTTGAACGATTTATCCACCAATGCCGGATTCAATCTCATTTTCTTTGCCTTACTGGTTGTCTTTGCTGTCTCCTTTTTCGGCGCGTTTGAATTGACCTTGCCCGCCTCGTGGACAAATAAAATGGACAGCAAAGCCGAATCAACCACCGGCCTGCTCAGTATTTTCTTCATGGCATTTACCTTGGTGCTGGTATCCTTTTCGTGCACCGGTCCCATTATCGGCGGATTATTGGTGCAAGTCAGCAGCATGGACAGCTTGGCAGGACCTGCCATCGGGATGTTTGGTTTCGGATTGGCGCTGGCCATTCCATTCGCCTTGTTCGCCATATTCCCGTCAATGATGCAGAATTTGCCGAAATCAGGCGGATGGCTGAACACGGTCAAAGTGGTGCTGGGCTTCCTTGAATTGGCATTGGCCTTGAAATTCTTATCTGTTGCCGATTTGGCTTACAAATGGAAGATGCTCGACCGGGAAGTCTTCTTAGTGCTGTGGATAGTGATTTTTGTCCTTTTGGGATTATACTTATTGGGCAAAATCAAATTGGCGCACGACAGCGATTTGACACACATATCCGTCCCCCGCTTGTTTCTCGCCTTGATTTCGTTTGCGTTTGCCGTTTACATGGTTCCCGGCCTCTGGGGCGCTCCCTTGAAAGCGATTAGCGCCTTTTCGCCACCGCTTTACACGCAGGATTTCAATCTATACAACGGCGAAGTACATCCGAAATTCTACGATTACGACGAAGGAATGGCTTATGCGCGGAAAAACAACCGGCCGGCACTGCTCGATTTTACCGGTTACGGCTGTGTCAATTGTCGCGAAATGGAGGCCGCCGTTTGGTCTGACCCCCGCGTGAAAAGCATGATTGATAACGAATATGTCCTCATTTCCCTTTACGTGGACGATAAAACGAAGTTGCCGGCAGTCATCACCCAAGAAGAATTTGGCAAGACTGTCAAATTGCGCACCGTCGGCGACAAATGGAGCTACTTGCAACGGCACAAATTCGGCGCCAACGCACAACCCTATTACGTTTTATTGGATAACAATGGACGCCCAATAGCCCCTTGGCGTGCCTACGACAAAGATATTAACGGCTACATTCAATTTTTACAGAACGGAATTTCCACCTATAAAAAATAAACAAACAATGAACACCAAAGAAGCCAAATTGCAAGCCTTCGGCCGTCTGCTTGATATATTGGACGAACTGCGGGTCAAATGCCCATGGGACAGAAAACAGACCAACGAAAGCCTCCGCATCAACACGATTGAGGAAACGTACGAACTGTGCGAAGCCATCATCAAGAACAACATTCCCGACATCCAAAAGGAACTCGGCGATGTGTTGCTGCACGTCATTTTCTACGCCAAAATAGCCGAGGAAAAGGGACAATTCGATATGGGCGATGTGTGTAACGCCTTGTGCGAGAAGTTAATCTTCCGTCATCCGCATGTTTTTGGAACCGCCACCGCCGAAACCGACGGGCAAGTCATGCAAAACTGGGAACAGCTCAAGTTGAAGGAAAAAGGCGGCAATAAAACCGTTTTGGCGGGTGTTCCCGCGTCGTTGCCCTCCTTGGTTAAAGCGTATCGCATTCAAGACAAGGCTCGCAATGCGGGTTTTGATTGGGAAGAAAAAGAAGACGTTTGGGCCAAGGTGCAGGAAGAATTCGGCGAACTGCAAGCCGAAATTGCCGGCATGGATGCGGACAAAATGGAGAACGAGTTCGGCGATTTGTTTTTCAGCCTGATTAATGCCGCGCGCTTGTATAAAATCAATCCCGAAAACGCATTAGAGCGTACCAATCAGAAGTTTATCCATCGCTTCAATTATATGGAACAGAAAGCAAAGGAACAATCTCTTTCTTTGAAAGACATGTCCTTGTCCGACATGGAAATCCTTTGGCAGGCTGCCAAGCAAGAGGAAGTAGATTAGAACACGGATAAAACGGATTGACCCGGATTTTCTGTGTCATCCGTGTTTGATGTGCACCAACAATCCTCCAAAAGGGAATGTAAGCCTTGTGGAAAATTTTATTTAAATACTTTAGTCTTTATATAAATAATTTATTATATCTTTGCAAGCAAAATTTATTGAATTCATTGCTTATGAAACAGGAATAACATGTAAATACGCACGTTTTAAGACTTATTGGAAAAAGGCGTTTTGTCTTCGTTTTTTCTATGTGCGTGTGCAAGAAAAGGGCAAAAAGAACTATTGTATTACAAATTAAATTCTATAAAAATGAAAAAAATGTTTTTGTTGGCTTTTGTAAGCCTGTTTATTATGACTGCAATTACTTCTTGCGAAAAAGACGAGGATAATACCATCCCAAGCGGTGCGTTTAACGGTAAAATTCAGGCGACTGTGAGCACTAACGGCGTAGAAGTTGATACTGTAAAAGCGTTTGTTTGGTATGACGAAGAAGATGAGGATGATGCGGAGTGGGAAGTAGCGCGTGGGGTGTATAAAAATGGTGATTTTACGCTCAATTTACCGGAAATTGTGCCTGCAAAATATCTTGAGACTCTTTTTGCAGATGCTCCGGATGGCATAAAGGTAAGCAATGCCAAAGTCAAATGTGCTAACTTTGAGGATGTTTCAGCATATTATGAAGAGGAAGAAGTGGGCGAATTTTATTATGGCTATGAAAATGAAAAGGATGACTATGAAATTGCAGCTCTGTTCATATATGTTGATAGGGATGTTAATATAACCGGTTCCTATACAGAATATGAGGATGGTGAGACATATACTGAAACAGACAATGTATCCCTGAAAAAAGGATGGAACACCGTGTATCGTAAATATTCCAAATCGGGAAATGAATGGAAGGGTGAAATAACGACAACGGCACCAAAGGGATTGAAGTGGTATTTTGATGATGATAATTATAATGATGATAATTACATATACAGCAATCAAACAAGAGTTGCCAAAGTTGTTAAAAAATATAAGGCTTTTTCAGTATTCAAAAAATAGTTGAATAATATATTCTTAACCGCAAAGGCGCAAAGGGTGCAAAGAGTAGTTTTTTATTCTTTGCGCCCTTTGCGCCTTTGCGGTTAAAAAACACAGTCCCGTGTAAATCCGTGTTTCCCGTTTTATCTGTGTTCGATGTTCCTATTTGTATTCGTCCCAGCTCTTAATCGGAATATTCTCCATATCAATCTCGCAGAAAGCATAAATAAACGCTGAAGCCAGTCGCGAATTGGTAAACAGCGGAATATTGAAATCAATTGCGCCGCGCCGAATTTTATAGCCGTTCGACAATTCCCCTTCCGTCAGGTTTTTGGGAATATTGACTACCAAATCAATTTGCTTTTCATGAATCATATCCAGTGCGTTGGGCTTGCCTTCTTCGCTCGGTTGCGCCACGCGGATGGATGAGACGGCATTGTCCGACAAGAATTTATGGGTTCCTTCCGTCGCATAAATCGTATAGCCTTTGTCCTGCAACATCCGGCAGGCGTCTAATAAATCGACTTTGGATTTCAATTCTCCGCTGGAAATCAGGATGTTTTTCTTCGGGATACGCATGCCGACCGAAAGCATTGATTTCAGAACGGCTTCGTAATAGTCATCGCCGATGCAGCCTACTTCGCCCGTCGAAGCCATATCAACGCCCAAGACAGGGTCGGCTTTCTGTAAGCGCGAGAACGAGAATTGCGAGGCTTTGATGCCGACATAATCCAAATCAAACTCGTTCTTATGCGGTTTTTCGACTTCTTCGCCCAGCATGATGCGGGTGGCCAGTTCGATAAAGTTCAGTTTCAATACTTTGGATACGAACGGGAAACTCCGCGATGCTCGCAGGTTACATTCGATGACTTTGATGTCGTTGTCTTTCGCCAGAAACTGAATATTGAACGGGCCGGTAATTTGCAAGGCTTGCGCAATGCCTCTCGCCACGTGTTTGATTTTACGCACGGTTTC
>JAITXK010000171.1 GCA_031284765.1 Candidatus Symbiothrix sp. | reverse complement strand
TCAACAATGCGTTTGCCAAGATTCCAATACGTTTCCACCATCGCACTATTGATGGCACGATACGCCTGCGATTGTCCTTGCTGAACTATCGTTTTGATTTCGTTAATAAACGTTTGTTCGGTTTTTGAAATTTCTGTTTTCATCTCATTCGACGTCCAATTCTCGCCTTTTCATCCTCTCTGCTCTATGCCTTATAAGTCCAATCTTTCGCTCTTCCCAACGGCGGCTCGCCCGTCTCTGTCGGCAGGAATTTATCCACTTCGGGCAATTCTATCGGCAAATCTTTGACATCCACTGTGTATGGCATTCCGTCTTTGTAATACACAGGGAAAGGTTCGCCCCAATACCGTTGACGGCTGAAAATGGCATCACGCAGGCGGAAATTGACTTTTACTTGTCCCAAACCGTTTTCTGTGATGTAGGTTTTTGCTTTAGCAATGGCTTCTTTGACGGTTAATCCGTTCAGGAAGCTTGAATTAATAAGAATGCCTTCTTTGGCATCGAAACTTTCTTCGCTCACGTCTGCTCCCTCAATCAGGGGGATAATCGGCAAGTTGAAATGCTTGGCGAATGCATAGTCACGACTGTCGTGAGCAGGAACAGCCATAATTGCACCTGTTCCGTAACCTGCCAATACATAGTCGGAAATCCAGATGGGAATTTCTTTCCCATTTACCGGATTGACGGCATACGAGCCGGTAAATACGCCGGTAACTTTGCGGTCGGCGATGCGTTCGCGTTCGGTACGGCGTTTCACGGCGTCCAAATAGGTGTCCACTTCCGCTTTTTGTTCGGGAGTAACGACTTGGGAAACGTATTCCGATTCGGGGGCTAAGACCATGAAGGTGACTCCAAAGAGGGTGTCGGCTCTTGTTGTAAACACTAAAATAGACCTCTCCCCTTGGTCAAAGTAAATCTCCGCTCCTTCACTCCGTCCTATCCAATTGCGCTGTGTTTCTTTCAACGAATCCGTCCAATCCACTGTGTCCAATCCATCTAATAATCGCTGGGCATAAGCGGAAACGCGCAAACTCCATTGGCGCATCTTGCGCTGTTCTACGGGATAACCGCCACGCACGGAAACGCCTTCACTCACTTCATCGTTCGCTAAAACGGTTCCCAAAGTCGGACACCAATTGACCATTGTATCAGCCAGATAGGCGATACGGTAGTTCATCAGAATTTCTTGTTGCTCTTTTTCCGATTGGGTTTTCCATTCTTCTGCGGTAAAAGAAAGTTCCCCGGTTTGCGCAATATTTAAATCTTTATTTCCTTGTTGTTCAAATATTGCAATCAATTCCGAAATCGGACGAGTTCGCCGGGCATCGTAACAATAATACGATTCAAACATTTGAATAAAAGCCCATTGCGTCCATTTGTAATATTCGGGGTCACAGGTGCGAACTTCCCGATTCCAATCGAAACTGAAACCAATTTTATCCAACTGTTCGCGGTAACGTTTGATGTTTTTATCTGTTGTAATGGCCGGATGTTGTCCGGTTTGAATGGCATATTGTTCAGCAGGAAGGCCATAAGCATCGTAACCCATCGGATGCAGGACGTTAAACCCTTTTAACCGTTTGTAACGCGCAAAAATATCGGAAGCGATGTAACCAAGCGGATGACCGACGTGCAAACCTGCTCCCGAAGGGTAAGGAAACATGTCCAGCACATAATATTTCGGTTTGCTTTCATCTTTTTTGACTTGGTAAGTATGATGTTCTTTCCAATAGGCTTGCCATTTTTGTTCGATGGCGTTAAAATTGTATTCCATAATTTTTATATTTTTGCCGTTCAAATTCAATTGAGGCACAAAAGTAATAAAAATTACAATGTCTTGGATAGAAAATCGCGTAAATGAATGTGTTGAATACCATTGCGCGTGTTGCCCGAAAATTCGTCCATAGAAACCACCATTTTAGGATAATTATCTTTTATTTTTTCTAAATTTCCAAATTCCCTGTCAATAGTAGCTTGTTCTTGAAGCAAATAGCATACTTGCAAATACAAATACTCACCTTTTCGTTTACATACAAAGTCTATTTCGTTTTGACCCAATTGTCCTATTTTTACTTCGTAATCATTGTATAGTAAATGTTTATAGACAGCATTTTCCATTATTTTACCAATGTCCGTTTGTTTATACTCAAAAATGGCATTGCGAAGTCCTAAATCCTCAAAATAAAATTTTTCACCAATTTCAAAAATCTTCTTGCCATTCACATTCATCCGTTTGACTCTGTGTACCAAATAAGCCGAAGACAAATGATTCAGATAATTAAGCACTTGCGATGTAGCAATATTCACCTGTTGCGACATCAAATAATTGCTGATTTTTTTTGCAGAAAAAAGATGTCCGATATTGTCCGATAAAAATAATGTCAAATTTTCCAAAAAAGCCGTATTGCGTATTTCATTTCGCAGGATAACATCCCTATAAATAATCGTATTATACACCCCTTTCAGATAATCATATACAATGTCGTCTTTCAAATCCAGATGTTTCAGATATGGCAATCCTCCAAATTTGAGATAGGACATGAGTGACGTGTTGCTATTTTCCAATTGATGAAAAAGGAGAAATTCATTGTAGGATAGGCTAAATATAGGAATTTCTATGAAACGTCCACTCAAAAATGTGGAAAGTTCTCCCGACAACATGTTGGCATTGCTTCCTGTGCAATATAAATCGTAGGTTGGATTCAACAGCAAACTGCGCATGGCCTTTTCAAACTGAGCTATTTCCTGTATTTCATCAATGAAAACATAGTTCTTTATACCTTCTTTCGTGTGTTGGAGAACATAATTATTTAAATCATGCGCTGTTTGAATTGAATCGAAAGACATATCTTCTTTGTTGATATACAGAATATGGGCTGTAGGGTCTTCCTTTTCAATTTGTAAAATAATCTGTTTTAAAATAAAACTTTTTCCCACCCGCCGTTGCCCGGTGAGTACTTTAATAAGCTGCTTCCCGATAAAAGGGGTAATTTTGTTTTGATATTTGCTTCGAATGATGAAATTATTTTCTTGCATATTAAAATAGACTTATACACTAAACTTTTTGCAAAAATACTAAAAGTTTTCGATATATGCTACACTTTTGATTAATGCCCTGCGACGGTTTTCTCCAATTTTTTTTACACCGCAATCACTTCATAATCCAACGTTCCCAAACCAATCTCTTCAGCATATTGCAAGCCTGCCAACCAGTTTGTATTCGGATGAATCAGGGTAAATTTGTCCGTATCCTGCAATTCGCCGTATTGATGAACGTTCAAAACCGTGTGGAGATTAGCACCCGATTTTGTCACCATATCGGCGCAAGCCATGTCCAAAGCCACAGGGTCGAACGAAGCTGCCATACCAATGTTCGGAACAATCGCCGCATCGTTGCAATTCCAGCAATCGCAATTCGGGGAAACGTCCATAATAAAATTGATGTGGAAATTCGGCTTGTCTTTCACGACAGCTACGCTGTATTCTGCAATTTTGTAGTTCATAATGTCCGTGGCATTGTCCCAAACAGGTTGTGCCGCTTCGAATTGGCAAACCGCAACGCATTGACCGCAGCCCACACATTTCTCGTAGTCAATTTCTGCTTTTTTGTTGACATTCAGATGAATAGCTTTTGAGGCGCAATACTTCACACATTGACCACAGGAAGTACACACTTCGGCTTCGACAATCGGTTTCGACGAGGAATGTAATTCCAATTTTCCTGTTCTCGAAGCCGAACCCATGCCCAAGTTTTTCAACGCACCGCCAAAGCCTGCTTGTTCGTGTCCTTTGAAGTGATTCATGGATATAATGATGTCAGCTTCCGCAATGGCAGAACCGATTTTTGCCGTTTTACAATATTTTAAATGAATAGGGATTTCCTGATAATCAATGGCTTTCAACCCATCGGCAATGATGACGGGACAAGGCACTGCCATCGGATTAAAACCGTTTTCAAATGCGCTTTCGATGTGGTCAATGGCATTGGAGCGTTGTCCCAAATACAGCGTGTTCGAGTCGGTCAAAAACGGTTTAGCCTGCTTGGTATGCAAAAATTTAACTAATTTTCCTGCATAATTGGCGCGGATGTACGCCAAATTGCCCGGTTCACCGAAATGGATTTTCACGGCAGTAAACTTGTCCTTGAAATTAATTTGTTCGATACCTGCCTTTTTTATCAGGATTTCCAATTTGTCTAACAGACTGCGACCGGGTTTGGTGCGCATATCGGTAAAATACACTTTTGACATAACTTTTTGTTTTTTATAGGGTTGAACTACTTCAAATATTTATTAATAACAATGTACACGATAAATCCAACAATAATGAACAACCATCCTGTCAGCAACGAAGTGTTGGTTTGCAGATGCATAAAAAAGGGCGCTATCAGGAAAAATGCCCCGATTAATACTAAAATTATTCCCGAATTCTTCAAAAAAGACTTCATGCCTCTAAAAATTTCTACAAATTAACGCAATATTTATGGAAATCTAAAATATTTCCTACTTTTGTGGAATAGTTATAAAAAATCTCATGAAACGAGTTCTTATTCTTGTTTATCAAATTACTGTTTGGCTACCCTTGATGTTAATAGCGACTGTATCAACTGCCCTTATCACCACTATAGGTTGTTTTTGCGGTGGAGAAAAGATTTTCAGTTATTATCCCGGCATGATTTGGTCGAGATTTACTTGCTTTATTACATTCAGTCCTGTAAAAGTGACCGGCAGGGAAAAGTTGAATAAAAAACAGTCCTATATTTTCGTTGCCAACCATCAGGGCGCGTATGATATTTTCTTGATTTACGGTTACTTAGGTATTCCGATTAAATGGATTATGAAGCAAAGTCTGCGCAAAATACCTTTTGTGGGCAAAGCCTGCGAGATGGCGGGATTTATTTTTGTGGATAATTCTTCGCCTGTGGCCGCGGCTAAAACCATCAAGGAAGCGGAAAAGCGGTTGAAAAACGGCGCATCAATTGCCATTTTCCCTGAAGGTTCGCGTTCTCGCAACGGTAAATTGGGAAAATTCAAAAAAGGCGCTTACCAAATGGCGATGGATTTGAAATTGCCGATTGTGCCTGTCACCATTAACGGTTCGTATGAAGTGATGTCGAAAAAATCGTTTTGCATCCGGCCTCACAAAATGGAATTAATCATCCACGAACCGATAACTACTCCCGATTTAGTTCCGGATACGATGCGGGAAGCGGCTGTTGCCATTCGCACCTTGACGGAACAATCCAAATTTTCCATCGAATCCACCCTCTGGAACAAATATCTTTAAACGAATGATAAACCATCCCCATTCCACTTCCGCTCCAACCGAGATGATTGAACGCTTTCATACAATGCGGGTCGAAAATCCAAAATTGTTTGTTATCCGCCGGCTTCATGCGACACATTCTGCGAAAGAAAATTTCATGCCTCCGGTGCGCTCGGCTATTCATTGTTTTTTCTTTGTCACTCACGGTGAAACGCTGATTATGATTGGCGATGAATCGTATTTGTTCAAGGCCAATGAATGTGCCGTTATTCCTGCGGGGCAAATGTTTTCAGTACGTTATTACAACGATTGCATCGGGTTTATGGGCGGTTTTCATACCCATTTTCTCACTGCCGATAATGAAGGAAAAAGTCTGCTGCACACGTTTGCTTTTTTGCGCAAATGGGGCACACACAAGGTTTTATTCGATGGGCAAAGCGGACTATACGTTGCCAATCTGTTTGAACGCCTGTATCAAGAAAATGAATCCGACAAAAACGAATCCATTCTCAAAGCTTATCTCACCACTTTGCTGGTAGAAATTGATACCGCCGAAAGAAAAATGCTCACGCAGACGAGCGATTTGAGTGCTGCCAACACCTTATGCAACCATTTTTTAGAAGCCGTTTTCGACCAACCGAATTTGAATCTCTCTATCGGGCATTATGCCGAAAAATTCAATGTAACACAAGCGCATTTACAAAAAACAGTCAAATCTTGTACCGGTAAAACGCCTTTGACGTGGATAAATGAGGCGGTAATCTTAGAAGCCAAATCCTTACTTTCACACACGGATATACCTGTGAATGAAATTGCCGGCAGAGTCGGTGTGTTAGACCCTTCTTATTTTGCCCGAATCTTTAAAAAACAAGTGGGTGTGAC
>JAITXK010000161.1 GCA_031284765.1 Candidatus Symbiothrix sp. | reverse complement strand
GTAGAAAATCATCTTGAAAATAAACAAAAAATTAGTTCGTTTATCAGAAATAATAAGTACTTTTGCACGCAATAAAAAATTAAAGCATTTATTTTATGTCATTTATTGCAGATAAAGTCGTCATGGAAGGATTAACATTCGACGATGTACTGTTGATCCCATCTTATTCTGAAGTGTTGCCCCGCCACGTAGATCTCACAACCAAGTTTTCCAGAAACATTCCTTTGAACATTCCGATGGTTTCGGCCGCTATGGATACCGTTACCGAAGCTAAATTGGCGATTGCGATTGCACGCGAAGGAGGAATAGGCGTGATTCACAAAAACATGAGCATCGATGAACAAGCCAAACAAATCCGTTCCGTAAAACGAGCCGAAAACGGAATGATTTCCAATCCCGTCAGTATTAAAAGAGGTAAAACTGTTGGAGATGCTATGGCTATCATGGCCGAATACAAAATCGGAGGAATTCCGGTAGTTGATGATGAGCAACATTTGGTCGGCATCGTAACCAACCGCGATTTGCGTTTCCAGAAAGATTTCGATCTCAAAATTGATGAAGTGATGACTTCTGAAAATTTAGTTACTACCGATCCATCTACCAATTTGGAGGCTGCTGCCGATATTCTGCAAAATTACAAAATTGAAAAATTGCCGGTAGTTGATTCTAACAATAAATTAATCGGCTTACTCACTTATAAAGACATCACAAAGGCTAAAAATAAACCTTTCGCCTGCAAAGACGAGCGTGGACGGTTGCGTGTAGCTGCGGGTGTGGGCGTTACTGCCGACACTTTCGATCGCATTGCCGCTTTGGTTGATGCGGGCGTGGATGCCATTGTCATCGACACGGCGCATGGCCATTCCAAAGGCGTAATTGATGTATTGCGAGAAGCCAAACAGCAATTTACTACTATTGATATTGTTATCGGAAACATTGCGACAGCTGAAGCAGCCAAAGTGTTGGCCGAAGCAGGAGCAGACGGCATCAAAGTAGGTATTGGTCCGGGTTCGATTTGTACGACCCGCGTGATTGCCGGTGTTGGAGTTCCCCAATTATCAGCTATTTATGATGTTGCCAAAGTTTTGGAAGGCACAGGCATCCCCATCATTGCCGATGGAGGATTGCGCTATTCGGGCGACATTGTGAAGGCATTGGCAGCGGGAGGTTCATCCGTGATGATGGGTTCGTTGTTGGCGGGAGTGGAAGAATCGCCGGGCGAAACCATCCTCTACAACGGGCGAAAATTCAAATCATATCGCGGTATGGGTTCATTGGAAGCCATGCAAAAAGGTTCGAAAGACCGCTATTTTCAAGATGTGGAAGACGATATTAAGAAATTAGTCCCCGAAGGCATTGCTGCTCGCGTGCCGTTCAAAGGCTCCTTATACGAAGTCATCTACCAAATGGTCGGTGGATTGCGTGCCGGCATGGGTTATTGCGGAGCTGCCAGCATCGAAAAACTGCACGATGCCAAATTCACACGGATTACCAATGCAGGGATGTTGGAAAGTCACCCGCATGATGTAGCGATTACACAAGAAGCTCCGAATTACAGTTCCAGTTCGCATTTGGGTTAAATTTGATTATTGAAAAAATGTAGTTCGTAAATACAAAATCGTCGCTAAATTAAATAAGGTTATCGTACAATAAATATTAGTCCTATCCGTTTGTAATAAGTTAAATATTATCTAATTTTGAACGTTTTATAAATTATAACAATGATGGATTATATGAAAAAGGTTTTTTTTACTTTGGTATTAACAGTGTTATCTACATCTATTTGGGCGCAAGCCAATGATCCTGTCGTGATGAAAATCAATGGAAAGGACATCAAAAAGTCGGAGTTTGAGTATATCTACAACAAAAACAACAACGAAGAAGCTATTGACAAACGGTCGTTAGACGAGTACATTACTTTGTTCAAAGACTTCAAGTTGAAAGTTGCCGAAGCGGAAACCCAGGGAATGGATACCACCGCCGCTTTCTTCAAAGAACTGAACGAATACCGTTCACAGTTGGCAAAATCCTATCTGGAAACCGAAAAGAACGATCAATTAATCGTTGATTCCTATAAACGTGCCAACGAGTGGTCGGAAATCAGCATCATCTTGTTGGCTTATCCGCAATTGGGCGAAAATAAACCCTTTACGGTAACTCCTGCCGACACGTTGGCGCTCTACAAAAAGGCTTTGGATGTTCGAAGTAAAGCCCTGAAAAAAGGGGCAAAATTTGAAGATTTGGTCAAAGAATATACTTTTGACGAAAGAAGCAAAGAAGGCGACCGTCCCGGCTATTTGGGTTGGTTTTCGGGTTTGAAACTGGCTCCGGTTTTGGAAATTGCTTTGGCGCAAACCCCCAAAGGGAGCATTTCGAAACCGGTTCGCACCCCGCAAGGATATTATCTGTTTAACGTTCTCAATAAGAAAGCCGATCCGGGCGAAGTGAACGCTGCACATATTTTAATCAAATCGGCCAGCACGGATACCGACAGTTTACAAGCAGTCGCACAAGCCCAAGTAGCCGAAGTCCTCCAAAAATTGAAAGACGGAGTTGATTTCGGAGATTTGGCCAAAGAATATTCCCAAGATCCGGGTTCTGCAGCCGAAGGCGGTAATTTATCGTGGTTCTCGTTCGGTCAAATGGTGCCTGAATTTAACGAGACCATTTTCGCAATGAAAGAAATCGGGGAAGTCAGCCAAGCCGTAAAAACGCAATTCGGTTATCACATCATTAAGCTGTTGGGGAAACGGCCGAGCGCTCCGTTGGACGAACTGCGTTCGCAATTGGAAACCAAGCTGGAACGTT
This sequence comes from Candidatus Symbiothrix sp., assembly GCA_031284765.1. Lineage (GTDB taxonomy): Bacteria > Bacteroidota > Bacteroidia > Bacteroidales > Azobacteroidaceae > Azobacteroides. Next base: position 4,833 of record JAITXK010000161.1, on the reverse strand, counting down.
CAGGCAGTTTCAACACGTTGCATCAGCCGGGTATTGACAAACTCAAAGCAGAATATCCATATAAGGTCAATACTGCTGCATATAAATTGTTGCAAAATGCGGCAAATTCCTTGTATCCAACCGACAGTCTGTACCTTACCCAATTTGAAAACAATCAAGAAACTTTATTGACGGTAGCGGGACAAAACATCAGCATTGCTCAATTCGTTGACTATCTGAAAAATAATCCTCGTTCGTATTTCAATTTGACTACCGAAACATTGAAAGAAAAATTTGATTCATTTGAGTATCAAACACTCATTGATACAGAGGATAAAAACCTTGAAAATAAATATCCCGAATTCAAAAATCTGGTGCAGGAATATCATGACGGCATTCTGCTGTTTGAAGTCAGCAACAAAGAAGTTTGGGATAAAGCTTCTGCGGACACGGAAGGCTTGGAAAAATTCTTCGAAGCCAACAAATCCAACTATACTTGGGATGAGCCGCATTGGAAAGGCTATGTGGTATGGGTGAAAAATGCCAAATTGCAGAAGAAAATACAAAAAGCAATCGCCAAAATGCCTTACGAAGCTGCCGCTAAGTATTTGATCGACAATTATAAAAACGAAGCCGATTCTTTGTCGCAAATCAAAATTGAAAAAGGTTTATTTACCAAAGGACAAAATCCGTTTGTGGACGAAGCATTTTTCAACCAAGGCAAAGCAGAATTGCCCGCAGGCTATACAGGTTTCTTCCTTACAGGAGTATCCCTGCCCACCTTGCCCGAAAACTATACCGATGTGAGAGGCTTGGTTATTACCGATTATCAGGATTATTTGGAACATGAATGGCTGCAACAGCTAAACGCAAAATATCCTGTAGTCATTTACAAAGAACTTATTGAAAAATAAGGATAAAACACGTAGTACATGAAATACTTTTTTTCTTTCATCCTCTGTTTAATTGCATTTACCGGAGGAACACAAGCGCAAGACAACGTCATTGACGAAGTTATTTGGGTAATTGGAGACGATGTGATTCTCCGTTCCGAAGTAGAAAAAATGCGTTTGGAAATGCAATCTTACGGAGAACGCATGGAAGGCGACCCGTATTGTTTTATTCCCGAACAATTGGCGATACAAAAATTGTATTTGCATCAGGCTAAATTGGATAGTGTCAGCATTGCCGACGGTAATGTGTTTTCCTATGTTGAATCCATGTTGAAAAACAATATCAATCGAATCGGTTCGAAGGAAAAATTAGAAGAATATACCGGTAAAACGCTCAATGTTCTTCGGGAAGAATACCGGCAGATGGTTCGAGAACAGGAAATGGTGCGGGAAGTACAACGCAAACTGATTGGCAGCGTCAAAGTAACGCCGGCAGAAGTGCGCACGTTTTACAACCGCATTCCGCAAGACAGTTTGCCGTTCATTCCCACCACCGTGGAAGTCGAAATCATTACCAGAGAGCCTAAAATCGCTCTTGAAGAAATCGATGACATCAAGCGTTCATTAAGGGATTATACCGAACAAGTAACTTCCGGCAAGCGCGAATTTTCTACTTTGGCGCGTATGTATTCCGAAGACGTGGTATCGGCTAAAAGCGGAGGAGAATTGGGTTTCGTGGGTAGAGCCACTTTAATGCCTGAATTTGCCGCTGTCGCATTTGAGTTGACCGACCCGAAAAAAGTATCCCGCATCGTTGAAACCGAATACGGATTCCATATTATTCAGTTAATAGAAAAACGGGGCGACCGCATCAATGTCCGCCACCTTCTCTTAAAACCGCGTGTTTCTAAAGAAGAATTGGCTGCCACTTCCTTGAAAATGGATTCTCTGCGTAACGACATTCTCAGTCCGGCACATGCTTTCTCGTTTGAAGAAGCCGCCATCTTTTCGGATGACAAGGATACACGCAACAACAAAGGATTGATGGTAAATCAAGGCACCGCGATGGGACAAATGACCGAACGGGTCGGCACTTCTCGCTTCGAAATGGAGGAATTACCGCCCGAAGTGGCCAAAGTGGTGTACGAAATGCAAGTCGGCGATATTTCCCAACCCTTCACTTTGATTAATGCAAAGCAAAAAGAAGTGGTAGCCATCGTCAAACTCAAAACACGCATCGAAGGCCATAAAGCCAGTTTGTCCGAAGACTATCAAGCATTGAAAAGCATGGTGGAAGAGGAAAAACAGCATCAAATACTGGAAAAATGGCTGGCAAAAAAGCAGCAGGACACCTATATCCGCATCAACGATAGCTGGAAAAATTGTGATTTTCAAAGCAAAGGCTGGGTAATTGACTAAACTTCCGAAAACGGCTCTTTTTTGTTTGCTCTTCCTCCTTGCCACCGTAGCAAGTGGAATGCAACAAACTCATTCCTCTCCTTCCAAGGGAAAGACCAGTATTGCTATGGAATATGCCGATTCCACAGTCATGGAAGAAAGCCGTCCCGGCATCCACGTTTTACGCGGAAATGTGCGTTTCCGGCACGATAGCGTCTATTTGTTTTGCGACAGCGCCTATTATTATCACGATAATAATTCTTTGGAAGCATTCAGCAATGTGCATATCGAACAGGGAGACACACTCAACATTTATGGCAATTACCTGATATACGAAGGCAATTCAAAATTGGCCAAAATGCGCGAAAATGTCCGCATGGAAAACAATTCGCTGACTCTTTTTACCGATTTTCTGGATTACGACCGCAATCAGAATCTGGGTTATTTCTTCGATGGCGGTCTGTTGGTCGATTCGATAAACGAGTTAACATCGGTTTACGGACAATATTCTCCTGCCACAAAAATTGCCACATTCAAAGACGAGGTAACCTTGACGAATCCGCAGTTTGTCTTGAAATCGGATACGCTCAAATACGATACCAGCTATAAAATTGCCACCATTTTAGGCCCTACGGTCATCGAATCGGATAGCGGACTGATTCATTCCACACGCGGTTGGTACAACACGGAAACCGACCGTGCCACACTCTATGACCGCTCGGAAGTGCTTTCCAAAGACGGCTCCAAGACGATGACGGCAGATACATTATTCTATAATCGGGCAACCGGTTTTGGCGAAGCATTCAGTCGCATGGTTTTGAACGATACCGTCCGGAAACTCATTCTGACAGGTCATTACGGTTACTTCGATGATGTGACTGACATCGCTTTTGCCACCGATTCGGCGCAATTTATTGAATATTCGCAAAAAGATTCCTTGTTCCTGCATGCCGATACACTGTATATGAAGAGCATTGGAACGGAACGCGAAGTGAAGGCCTTTTACGGCGTTCGCTTTTTCCGCACCGACTTGCAAGGCATTTGTGATTCGATGTTTTTCAGTACGCGGGATTCGGTGCTGCATTTAATCAAAAATCCGGTAATGTGGAACACCGGTTACCAGATTACGGGCGATACCATCAACGTATTTTTCAATGACAGCACCCTTGAACGAGTCAACGTTATCGAACGCGCCTTTGCCATTGAACAAAAAGACACGACCTATTTCAATCAAATTAAAGGACGAAACATGACCGCTTTCTTCACAGCAGGCGAACTGGCGCGTGTGGATGTGGAAGGAAACACCGAATCCATTTACTATCCGATAGAGGATAATGGCACGGAATTTATCGGGCGTACCAAAGTGGACAGTCCCAACATGATTATCTATGTTGAGAATCGCAAGCCTGCCAAGATTTGGTGGGGACCCGAGCCAAAAATGGAACTATTGCCTATTCCCGATTTGAATCCGGCAAACAAATTTCTCAAAGATTTTGTGAATTTTGATTATTTACGGCCTGTGGACAGAGAATCGATTTTTATCCAATCGGTGTATAAAACAGAAGATATTCCAGCCCCGAGGCGGCTCAGAAGTCGATTCACGCGCTAATATTAAACGGTTATTCCTTTTTCAAAATACTTGCAATACGCTTTCAGTCCGCACGCCTCGCACTTCGGTTTCCGGGCAATGCAAACATAGCGCCCATGCAAAATCAACCAATGATGGGCGATTGACCACAACTGTTTGGGGATATGTTTCGTTAATTCTTTCTCTGTTTCCAAAGGTTTTTTGGAGTTATTGGTCAATCCAATGCGGTTTGAAACGCGGAAGACGTGCGTATCCACTGCTAAGGCGGGAATTTCAAACGCGACCGACGCAATCACATTGGCCGTTTTCTTGCCCACACCCGGCAGGCGCATTAATTCGGAAATATCGGAAGGCACTTGTCCGCCAAATTCGGCTAACAACATTTGAGCCATTCCAAGCAGATGTTTGGCTTTATTGTTGGGATAGGAAACGCTTTTGATGTATTCATACACCGTTTCGACATTGGACGCCGCCAAAACTTCGGGCGTGGGGAAGGCCTCAAACAACGCAGGCGTAATCATATTCACGCGCTTATCGGTACATTGCGCCGCCAAAATAACGGAAATCAATAATTGAAACGGATTTACATAGTGCAATTCGGTTTCTGCAACGGGCATGTTGGCTTCGAACCATGCGATTACCTGGCTGTATCGTGCTTTAGTGGTCATGTTGCCGATTCAAATTGCCGGAGGAAACGCACATCATTTTCAGAAAACAGCCGCAAGTCTTTGACTTGATATTTGAGGTTGGTAATCCGTTCAATACCCATTCCGAGTGCATATCCCGAATACACTTTTGAATCAATGCCGCAATTATCCAACACATTGGGGTCAACCATTCCGCAACCCAGAATTTCTACCCAACCGGTGTGTTTGCAGAACGGACAACCTTTTCCACCGCATAGATTGCAGCTGATGTCCATTTCGGCGCTCGGTTCGGTGAATGGGAAAAACGAAGGGCGCAGGCGAATTTTGG
>JAITXK010000117.1 GCA_031284765.1 Candidatus Symbiothrix sp. | reverse complement strand
CCGCTTTGGAACTGAACGACAACTATATCCTCGATATACCCCGTTCGTATTATTTCACAGCCGGATACAATATACAATTAAACAATCCGTTATTACAATTACGGCCGTCCATTTTGATCAAAACGACCGAAATGAGTTCTTTGTCTATCATAAACGATACATTGCTGACGCCGGGTAAGCCCAATACGTTCAAGGGAATGTTAAAACAAACGCAGATAGATGTTTCCTTACGTTTAGTATATAGCAACATGCTCTGGGGCGGCCTTTCGTGGCGTAAAGGTGAATCAATGATTTTTATGCTGGGAGGTCATTTCAAGATGATAGAGGTCGGTTATGCTTACGATATACCAGTATTTTCCGATTTGATGCGGGCAACTTATGGCAGTCACGAGCTATTTATCAAATACGATATGGACTTGAATTTGAAAAAAGGATCGAAAGGGAAGTACAAAAGCGTGAGGCTACTGTAGGGGGGGAATGAAAATAATGAAAATAATGAAGAGAATGAAAATAATGAGGGGAATGAAAGGAATAGTTGGTGGAGGGGTGTTGGTTTGTTTTGTATTCTTTATCACTTCGTGCGGACGTCCTGCAGGCGATGGCGGCGAATTAGTAGGTGTTGGCGCTCAGGCTTGGAGCGAACCCAATCCGCACGGGATGGTGCTGATTAAACGCGGTACATTCAAAATGGGACCTGCGGAAAATGATACGGCTTGGGGCTTGCATCAGAATGTCAAAAGCATTTCTATCGACAACTTTTGGATGGACGAAACGGAAATCACCAATGCCGAATACCGGCAATTTGTCTATTGGGTACGCGATTCACTTGTTCGCGAACGCCTTTACGACCCGAATTTCGGTGGCAACGAATTGTTCAAAATCACGGAGGATAAAGACGGCAACCCGATTGAGCCGCCAATGCTGGACTGGAAACGTCCCATTCCCACCGAAAAAAGGGCTACCGAAGATGAACTGCGCGCCATTCACAGCGTAAACTATACCAATCCTGTTACCGGCGAAACCAAGTTGGACGGCAATCAGATGATCTATCGTTATTCGTATTTCGATGCCACGGCGTATGCTCTGCGGCGCAATCAATTAGACCCTGAGAAACGGGTGCGCAATACCGATTTGAAGTCTGATCCCGACGAAGTGATCCTCATCTCCAAAGATACGGCTTATATCAATGATGAGGGGAAAATCATTTCCGAAACTATTACCCGTCCATTAGGAAGCATCTGGGACTTCCAGAATACCTATATTATCAATATTTATCCCGATGAAACGGCGTGGGTAAACGATTTCAACAACGCCTACAACGAACCCTACACCCGTTTGTATTTCAATCATCCCGGATATGACGATTTTCCGGTGGTTGGTGTTTCGTGGGAGCAGGCGCGCGCTTTTTGCGCTTGGCGTACCGAATACCTGAAACGCTCGCTGGATAATGCACACCGAAATTCCGTAGAACCCTACCGTTTACCAACCGAAGCGGAATTTGAATACGCCGCCCGAAGCGGGAAAAACGACTCGGCGTATCCTTGGAAACAAAACGAACCGGTTGGCGACAAAGGTTGTTTCCTGGGGAACTTCAAACCGGGCGAAGGCAATTATACGGAAGACGGTCATCTGATTACTTCCCGTGTGGCTTCTTTCTCGCCCAATGAATTTGGTTTGTACGATATGGCCGGCAATGTGGCGGAATGGACTTCAACTGCCTACCTGGAATCCGGTCCCGAAATCATGAACGACATCAATTCGCAATATTATTACAACGCAGCGAAAGAAGACCCGTATGCGATGAAAAAGAAAGTCGTCCGGGGCGGCTCATGGAAAGATGTGGCGCATTATATCCGTTCGGATATCCGCTCATTTGAATACCAGAATGAACAACGTTCCTACATTGGCTTCCGTTGTGTACGGACACAAGTGGGTGCTCCAAAGAAAAGATAAACATTTAAAATTTTACATACAATGGGTTTTAAAAGAAGATACAAGAACTTTGTTGAAAAATTCCTGTCGGGAGAAAAAGGGCAAGTGTTTTTTCAATATTGCTATAACTGGGGCGCCTCGGTGGTCGTCCTCGGTGCATTGGCGAAATTGGAGCATTGGCCGTGGGGCTTGGGAAGTATATTGATTACCGTCGGTTTGTTAACCGAGTTTCTCGTGTTCTTCATTTCAGGCTTCGACCACCCGGTAAAAACATATTTATGGGAACGGGTGTTCCCCGTTTTGGATAGCAATGACGAAGACGACCGCCCTGCTTTCGGCAATGGCAATGGCGGCGGGATTGTTGGTGGAGTGATCGGCGGCGCCAACGGCGTTGCTGCCGAAGGCATTGCCGCTTCGGGCAATGCAAAAGGTGGAGGGGGTAGCGGCGCTATTATCATCGGCGGCGGCTATTTCGGCGGGGGCAATGGCGCTGCTCCTCAAAATGCCCCTGCGCCCCAATCAGCCGTAGAAGCTGTGGGGAATATGACTCCGGGGCAAGTTCAGCAGTCTTTTGGCATACCCAATGCCGTTGATATTTCCGAAGAAGACAGCAATGCTCTGACCGCAAGCATCAAGAAGATGGCTGCCGCAGCCGACCAGTTATCCAAAATGACGGAGATGACGGAAAGCACGCAACAATATCTCGAACAAATCGTCGGCCTGTCGGAAGATATGAAACGGTTCAGCACGGTAACCAACAACTTGGCGGATGTTTCAGACGTCTTGCTGGATTCCTATAAGAGCATTACCGATAATTCGGACGGCATCACTCAATCATCGCACGGCTATGTGCAGCAAATGGACAACCTCAACCGGAACATTCAAGGCTTGAATACCATTTACGAAATACAACTGCGGAGTGTCAGCTCGCAACTCGATGCCATCGAACGCATCAATTCCGGGTTGATGAACATTCGGGATTTGTACGAAGGCTCACTGGTTGACAGTACCATGTTCCATAGCGAAACCGAAAAGATGGCGCAACAGATTCAGGCGCTCAATGGCGTTTACAACCGCCTGTTGAATGCAATGACCATGAATATGTATGGCGCGGGTGGAGGTATGAATTTCAATCAACAACAAGAACAACAGTAAAGATGGCTTCAAACAGTCCAAATTCTCCCCGGCAGAAAATGATTAACCTGATGTATCTGGTTTTCATTGCCATGCTCGCCCTCAACGTTTCGTCCGAGGTGTTGGATGGTTTTGCCTTGGTGGAAGCTACCATGTTGCGTTCCGTAAAAGCCTCTTCGCAACATAACGACCAGATTTTCAATGATCTGAAAGCATATCAGAAAACCAATCCCGAAAAGGCGCAGGAATGGTACGATAAAGGTGCGCGTGTGAAATTGCAAACCGATTCGCTGTTTAATTATATTCAGGATCTCAAACAGCGGATTGTTACCGAAGCCGATGGCAAAAAAGGCAATCCCGAACAGATGAAGCATCCCGACGACCTGAATGCCGCATACGATGTAATGTTCGAGCGCGGTAAAAACTACGCTGCCAAGTTGAAAAACGACATTGATGTGTATCGGGAATATGTGGCTTCACTGGTTACCAATCCCTCCATCAAAAACATCATCGAAAACAATTTGAGTACCGAACCGTCCGGAAAAGCAAAGGAAAACAAACAGACTTGGGCGGAATCGATGTTCTCGCAAATGCCAATGGCGGCCGCCGTTACCTTATTAACGAAGTTGCAGAACGACATCCGTTACGCTGAAGGAGAAGTACTGACCGACCTGGTCAAAAACATTGACGTGATGGATTACCGCGTAAACAAACTCAACGCTTTCGTTATTCCCGAAACACAAACCGTGATGCGGGGAACGCCTTACCGTGCGCATATCGGCTTGATGGCGCAAGATTCCACGCAACGTCCCAAGATATTTGTCAACGGCAACTTCTTGCCCGATGATGCCAACGGCTTGTTTGTAGCCGGCACCGGTTCTACCGGCACTTTCTCTGTCAAAGGATACGTGGAAATGCCTCGCGGTGATGGTTCTTCGTTCCGTCAGGAATTTGCCACGGAGTATTTTGTGCAGCAGCCAAGTGCAACCATTGCGCCGGTATGGATGAATGTCTTGTATGCCAATGTGGAAAACGAGATTCAGATTGCCGTACCGGGAATTGCCGGACAAAATGTTTCTGCAACCATCTCCAACGGTACATTAAGCCATAAAAGCAATGACATCTGGGTGGCCAAACCCAGAGCGGGCGCGGATGCTGTGATTTCCGTAGTTGCCAGAATGGCCGGTGGAAAAACACAGGAAATGGCGAAGCAAACCTTCAAGGTGCGCCCCCTACCCGACCCTGCGCCCTACCTAAACATCACCAATCCCGATGGCAATACCACCCGTTATCGGGGGGGCACGCCGCAGTCCAAAGCCGCGTTGGTGGCTGTTGACGCATTGAATGCCGCTATTGATGATGGGATCTTGGATATCCGGTTTACGGTAGTCCGCTTCGAATTGCAAAAATTCGATTCCATGGGTCTTGCCATGACTACCTCATCGGATGGCGCACGCTTCTCGCAACAACAAAAAGATGTGATTCGAGGCATGCAGCGCGGACAAACCTTTTACATCCGCGGCATTGTGGTGCGCGATCCGGGCGGAGCGGAACGAACGTTGTTGGCGCCCATGGAAGTACGTGTGAATTAGCATATAACGCAGAATTAAAATTATAAATGAATATGAAACGGATCTATTATATCAGTTTAGCAGTAGCGCTGGTGACATTGGCACAAAGCGCTTGGGCACAGGAACAACCCAGGCGGGCTACCCGCCAACGCCCGTCGGAAGCGGCAGCAGAAGCATCGTCGGTGGCGAATTTAACGGAACGTGCAAAGATTAAACACGAACAAGAATCGAAGAAACCTGCACACATCGTTTGGGAACGTATCATTTACCGCATGGTTGACTTGATGAAAGAGGAAAGCAATGCGGCTTTGTACTATCCGGTGCAGCCGATGGCCGACCGGCAGAATCTGTTTACATTGGTTTTCAAACTGCTGTCCGATGGGAAGATTACTGCGTATAATTATCTGGAAGGCGGGGAAGTATTTACCGAAGCACAGAAGAAGGATTTTGAAGAAGTATTAAAGAAACTGCAAATCCTGTACACGAAACAAGGCAACAGTTTTGTGGTGGATGAACGCGATATTCCCGGCCAGGAAATCACGCAATACATGATCAAGGAAGGCTATTATTTCGATCAGGCAACCGGCACCTTCCAAACGGAAGTGTTGGCCATTTGCCCCATTTTAGTGAGGGAAGACTTTTATTACGGCAACGCCACGAAAGAAGCCTTGTTTTGGTTGCAATACGATGACCTTCGCCCCTATCTGTCACGCGAAATGATTATGACCTCCAATTACAACAATGCCCTGACTTATACGATGGAGGATTATTTTCGCAAAACCCTGTACCAGGGCGAGATTGTGAAAACGGTAAACATGATGGGAAAAAGTTTGGCGGGGCAAGTCGGCAATGACCCCGAAGCCCTGAAACATGCTCAAGACAGCATCGAAGCGCAACTGAAAGGCTTTAACCAGCAGTTGTGGATTTTCAACGATACAATCGTGGCCCCCCAAGAAGCTACTAAAAAACCGGCAAAAACCGTGACGGCAAAAACAGAAACCGTGAAACCGGCCAAAGCGCCCAAGCCCAAATCAAGCACAAAAACCGAACCCACCCGTAGCGTAAGACGCAATTAATGATGAATGTGTATGGACAGATATTCGGCACGTTTGCCAAAGTCGGCACATTTACCATCGGTGGAGGCTACGCCATGTTGCCCTTGATTCAGAAAGAAGTAGTAGAAAAGAAGCGATGGGTGACTTCGGACGCCTTTGTGGATATGATTGCGCTTTCACAATCGGTGCCCGGCGTGATGGCCGTCAATATCTCCATCCTGACCGGTTATCGCATCAAAGGGATACGTGGCAGTATGGTAGCAGCTTTGGGAACGATTCTGCCCTCCTTCCTCCTGCTTTTGTTGATTGCGATGTTTTTCCGCAATTTTCAGGATAATGTGTATATCGCCAAGATGTTTAAGGCTATCCGGCCAGCGGTAGTGGCGTTGATTGCTGTGCCGGTTTTTACGACGGCTCAAACGATTGGGATAAATCTGAAAACCGTTGTCATTCCTGTGGCTTCGGCCTTACTTATTTGGTATTGGGGCGTTTCGCCGGTATATGTGGTTTTGGTGGCAGCAATTGGCGGGGTGGTTTATGGAATCGCAACTTCCAAAACATGAAAGTCCCTTGCTGCATGAAAAAAGCATAGAATTGACTGAATTATCAATACACCGACAAAAACAAGCCAATGTCATTGGCAGGCAAATTAAACTGCTTGGCTACATAATTATTGACCAACTTGCCCGCATACATATAAAATCCCGAACGGAAATGGGGGTCCATGCTGCCAAGTCCGCCTAATCCGCTTGCTTGGATAATCAATGGTGTGAAAATGTTGCTCAAGGCCATGGAGGTTGTGCGTGCCACGCGGGAACTGGGATTCGGCACGCAATAATGCAATACGCCGTGTTTCTCGAAAATTGCGGGATGTCCGTTGGGCAAAAAACAGGTGGTTTCGAAACAGCCTCCCTGATGGATGCACAAGTCAATCAGTACGGAGCCGGATTTCATGCCTTGAATCACATCTTCGGAAATGACGTGCCGTACAGCATCGTCGAAGTAATGCATGGCTCCGATGACTACATCTGCCGATTGAAAGGCATTGACTAATACGTTGGGATGAAAAACCGAAGTAAAGACCCGCTGTCCCAAATCGTTTTGCAGTCTGCGCAACTTGTGCAAGTCGTGGTCGAACACCTTAACGGTTGCGCCTAAGGCCAATGCTGCACGGACAGCCACCATCCCAGCCGTTCCTGCACCAATAACCACAACTTCTGTTGATGAAATGCCCGTAACTCCGCCCAGCAAAATGCCTTTTCCGCCTTTTTCGTTGCTCATCAATTCCGAAGCAATGGATATTGCCGCTGCTCCCTCGATTTCGGATATAGAAGTACGAACGGGAAATAGCAGGCCATCGGGAGTCATCAATTCGTAGCCAATTGCACTGATTTGTTTTGCTGACAGGCTTTTAATGGTTTCAATGCCAATATCCGGCATTTGCAACATGCTCAAGATGACGGCGCGTTTTTTCATCCAATTGATTTCTTCCACCTCCGGAGGGGTAATTTTGAAGATGAAATCACAGGAAAAGACGGCTTTGCGATCATTGGTAATCACGGCACCCGCTTCGGCATACGCCCTGTTGGAATAGAGGATGCCATTGCCTGCACCTTCTTCGAACCAAACTTCGTGCCCCGCCTCGGTAATCATATCAATAGCTTCGGGTGTGAAAGCCAATCGTTTTTCGCGTTTTTGGTTTTCTTTGGGAATGCCAATCGTCATCGGCTGGCGAGCAGTGGACAGTTCTTCCAGCAATTCCCGCGGGCTGTGCAAAGGTTCTTGTATCATATTTCCGTATTTAAGAGGTGAAGCAGTTCTTCCGTTTGTTGCTCAGCATTCTTGCAATGCTGCCATTCACCGGCGGAATAAATAATATGCGCCAGATTGTAGCAAACTTCGCGTTGGAGCAGATTTTCGGCGACAAATTGCCGGATTTCGTCCAGATTTTTATCTTTAATCAGGGGGCGGTTCTGTTTGCAGATGTTCAGGCGATGGGCCAATTCTTCCACTGCGACTTTCAGGTAAACGGTTTGTCCATGTTGGTTCATCCACTGCATATTGTCAAAAAAGCAGGGTGTGCCGCCTCCGGTTGAAATGACTACGTTTTCGAATTGAGTCACTTCCTGCAAGGCTTTTCGTTCCATTTCCCGAAATTCTTCTTCGCCTCGTTCGGCAAAAATCTGATTGATTTTTTTCCGGTACCGGCTTTCAATGTACTTATCCGTGTCCACGAATTGCAAGTTTAAGCGGCGGGCTAAATTTTGTCCGATGGTCGTTTTGCCAGCACCCATATAGCCGATTAGGAAGATTTTTGTCATTTGGGAAGAGATTTATTGCGTTCTATCCGTTCGCGAACTTCTATCAGCAACGCATGGATTTTGTGTTCCAATTCTTTTTTGGGAGGCAATTCCGTCCAATATTCCGCTACCATGATTCCGTCTTTGTGCATTTCTAGAAGTTCGATTTGTTCGCGGCTGCTTTCAGCACAAAGTATCAGACCAATGGGGGCGTTTTCACCCTCTTGCCGTTCGTATTTATCTAACCATTTCAGGTAAAGTTCCATTTGCCCTTTATGTTTTGCCTGAAATTTTCCGAGTTTCAGTTCAATTGCCACTAAGCGTTTCAGTGTACGGTGATAAAAGAGCAAGTCCAGAGAGAAATCATCGCCGTCAATAATCATCCTTTTTTGGCGCTCTACAAAAGCAAAACCTTTACCAATTTCGAGTATAAAGCGCTCTAACTCACTCAAAATAGCTGTTTCCAAATCATGTTCCAGATAACCGTCTTTCAGATTCAGGAAATCAAGAATATATGGGTCTTTGAATGTGTTAAACGGAATAATGGAATTGACGGCCAACTGCGTGTTGGCAATATCGGTTCTTTCGAATGTCTTTACGGCAATCAGCTTTCTCAATTCCCGGATACCTAATTGTCGATTTAAAACTTCCCGTGCATAAAAAAGCCTTGCTTCATCGTTTTTTAATGGGATAAGTGTTAAAAAGTGTGACCAAGTCAATTGTCGTGACAGTGTCACGACAATTTGTTCATCTGAGAATAATTCGGCAAATTGCAACATTCTCCTTACATTTTTCTCTGTAAAATTTCTCCCATATTTATTTTCCAATTGTGTTGACAATGTAGGCACAATTTGCTTTCCATACTCTGCCCGCCTGTTTTGCAGAATAGTTTCATTTATCCGCTTGCCTATTTTCCAAAACAGTAGCGTGAGCGTACTGTTTGCCTGAGTAGCGACAAACGCTTTGCTTCTTTCTATGAGTTGCGATAGTTCGTTAAACAATAATTGTTCGGGAATTGCCATTGTTTGATTAATTATTAGTATTAAGTTAAATCTCTTTTGACGTCTTTGCGAGCGGAGCGAAGCAATCCAGTATTGTTTGAGTGTATTCTTTCTGGTTTGCTTCGGGCTTCGCCCTCGCAATGACGATACGACAATTTTTATCTAA
>JAITXK010000011.1 GCA_031284765.1 Candidatus Symbiothrix sp. | reverse complement strand
ACAATCTTGTGTTTTTCATTTAAAACCGTATATTTGCAGTGAAAAAACAGAAATGATTCAAAAAATGCACCTCCCATTCATTCTTCTCATCTCCGAACACAAACAATTTGGTTGGAAATTAAGTGTCCATCTGGTTGAAAAACAGCCCGGAGACAGTTTTGTTTTAAGAGGCATACCCAATATCAGGGAAGAAATTGCCAAAGGTCGTTCCGAGCCGGAAATCGCTTTGATGAAGGCGGTGGACGAAGTTTCAGACGAGGCTTTGCTCAAAGCGTACTCCAAGGAACTGGACAAAACCAAGATTCCACAAACCACCATCGACCATCTGATTCGCCCGCGTATGGAGCGCAATTGTTCAAAAATATTGCTTTGCGCTCAGGAAAGTCACACGCCGGTGTATTTCCGGTCGGGCATCAAGGAAAAATCGTTTTCCGAATTGAATCGTCTGGAAATTTTGCCCGAAGCCAGTCATTGCCTGTTCAATTTCATCAAGGATGCGGATGGATTGCGGTATTTTATTTCTCTGACTTATCAGGAGAATGAAATTTCTTTGCAACAGGCACGCGCGATTGTTTTATCCGAAGAACCTTGTATCGTTTTGTTGGACAATAAAATCCATCACGTACAAAACATTGAGGCGAAAAAGCTAAAGCCGTTTTTTACGAAAACCCACATCCATGTTCCCTCGACGACGGAAAAAGAATATATCCGGAAATTTGTTCTGAAGACGATTCCCAAGTACGAAGTTAAAATCGAAGGCATTGAGATGCTGGAGAAAACGCCGCGTTTGCAGGCGGTCTTGGTGTTGGAACAGGACTTCTATCAACGCTTGTGTTTGTCCTTGTTTTTTCAGTACGATGACCGCCGTTTTCCTCCGACCTCGCAAAAGAAAAAGATGATTGTGAGCGTGGAAGAGCGTGAGGGCACGGAAGTCATTTGCCGTTATGAGCGTGATATTGAGTGGGAAAACCGGATGGTCGAATACCTGATTCAGTTGGATTTGCAGCCCTCCGGCGAAAACCGGTTTTATTGTCAACAACATTCCGGCATCCTGCAAAATCACGGTCTGATTGCCTGGTTGAATCAACATATAGACGACTTGAAAGCGTTTCAAATCGAGCAGCAAACATCCTATTCCTATTACAATGGAACGGTGTTTCTTGCATCTCGAATCAACGAAAAAATAGATTGGTTCGATATGGAAATTGAGGTGGTGCTGGAGGATTTCCGCATCCCTTTCAGCCGGTTTCGCAAACATATTTTGAGCGGCAATCCCGAATATATTTTGCCCAACGGAAGTGTTTTTATTTTGCCCGAAGAATGGTTTTCCCGCTATCAGGAGATGCTGTTGCATGGCGAAACGACCGAGCAGGGCATCCGTATGAAGAAAATACACTGGAATTTGTTGCCCGAATTGCCCGAACTAATGCCGGAGCAACAAAATCTGATGGATGCCTTCCGCCAAACGCCTTTGGAATTGCCCATGCCTTCGGAACATTTGGATACCATCCTGCGCCCATATCAAAAACAGGGCTTTTATTGGTTGCACCATTTGCATAAGTTGCGTTTCGGCGCTTGCTTGGCGGATGATATGGGCTTGGGTAAAACCTTGCAAACCATTGCTTTGCTGGAGTCGGTTTATGCTGACGAGCAAGAGAAGCAACCGGCATCCCTGGTGGTTGTTCCAACCTCCCTGTTGCACAACTGGAAGAATGAACTGATAAAATTCGCACCCCAGCTGAAAGTCCATATCCATTCAGGAGCAAAACGTTTGAAATCCAATGAAATGGGGCAGTTGTTCAAGCGCTATCAAATCATCATCACTTCGTATGGTGTAGTACGGAGCGACATTGAGTACCTGAGCCATTACGAGTTTTTGTATTTGATTCTGGATGAAAGTCAATACATTAAAAACCCCGATTCGATGAGTTATCAATCGGTCAATCAGCTTCAATCGTTCCATCGCATTGCGCTAACGGGCACGCCCATCGAAAACTCGTTGACAGATTTGTGGGCGCAATTCAACTTTCTGAATCCGGGTTTGTTGGGTAGTCTGTCGTTTTTCAAGGAGCAATACATCCAAAAAATCACGAAAGAGATGAATCCTCAGGCGGAAGCCTCGTTGCAGAAGTTGATACGGCCGTTTTTGCTTCGCCGGACGAAGGAAGAAGTGGCACCGGATTTACCGCCTTTGTCGCAGGAAATTGTGTTTTGCGACATGACCGAGGCGCAGGAGGAAATCTACGAAAAGGAGAAGAATAACATCCGCAATCAATTGCTGGCCAATGAGGAACGGTTTGTGAAAAACAAGTTCATCGCGTTGCAAAGTCTGATGCGGTTGCGTTTGTTGTCCAACCATCCGCGATTGGCGATGCCCGATTATACGGGCGATTCAGGCAAGTTCGACCAGATTTTGTTGTATTTCGAGTCCATTCAGGCGGGTGGGCATAAAGTATTGATATTCTCATCGTTTGTCAAGCATCTCAAATTGTTGGCGCAGGCCTTTGAGGATAGAGCATGGAAATACGCCCTGCTGACCGGAAAAACCCAAAATCGCGAGGCCGAAATCAACCGCTTCAATACGCAGGACGATGTCAATTGCTTTTTCATCTCCCTCAAAGCGGGCGGCACGGGATTGAACCTGACGGCCGCCGACTATGTCTTTATCATTGACCCTTGGTGGAATCCCGCCTCCGAGATGCAGGCTTTGAGCCGTTCGCACCGCATCGGTCAGCAGAAAAGTGTAATGGTTTACCGGTTTATATCCACCCAATCGATAGAAGAAAAAATCCGGTTGTTGCAGGATGGTAAAAACCGCTTGGCTGAAACATTCGTTGCCGGCAACAATCCTTTGGACGATTTGGGGATGGAGGCGATTATGGATTTGCTGTAACCGGCTGATATACGGAAAGCAAACCTATATAAGTGACTGCATCGGTCGCATCGCTTTTGGTTCCCGAAAAAGTCAGCGGATACTCGCCGCACCTCATGGATAGTTCCAAATCAGTTGAAGTAACCGTTCCCTTCAGTTCAGTGATAGTATATTGAGAAAAAGGTTTATCTTTTACTTTGGGAATGAGGATTGCCCCTTCCAAGGTAAAGGTTCCCGAGTTGAGGTGAGGAGAGGGAATACTGTCGATGGTCATGTCTAATTTCATCGGCATCGCTTCGGCAAAACGCACTTGAAGCATCGTTATCCGTGTCAAATCGGTACTGAGCGTATCGAAGATGACGGATACGTTTTTTTGTTCATACGTTGGGATTTCGTCCGTTCCTTTGCCCGGGGTTTCCGGTTGAGAATCGTCATCACAAGCTGTTACACACAAGGCAATGGCTGCCATGAAGAAAAATTTTACTGCTTTCATCTGTTGTTGTTTATTTTTTGTTATTAAATTTCTATTTTGACGGATAATCCAATTTGGAGCGGTTTGCTTTGCTGAACAAACGAATTACCTACCGATTTGAAATAAAACGTTTGATATACCATATTGGTTATGTTTTTTCCATAGATACTGAATAGATACCCGTCTTTTTTGCAACTGATGGAAGCGCCCAACTGTCCATAAAAAGCTTGTGAGAGGGTATTGCTTTCGTTCCAATAGATTTTGCCCGCGCCCCGCCAATCTGCACGAAATACTACATCGTCTATCCACGGCTTTTTTATATTCCAACGATATTCTCCGTTCAGGGAAACGGTGTTTTGCGGCGTGTAAGGGACATACTTGCCGGCATAGTCGGCCTTTCCATCCCGATAGGAAAGGAAACGGGCATTCGTATAGCCGTAATTGCCACTCCATTCC
This sequence comes from Candidatus Symbiothrix sp., assembly GCA_031284765.1. Classification (GTDB taxonomy): domain Bacteria; phylum Bacteroidota; class Bacteroidia; order Bacteroidales; family Azobacteroidaceae; genus Azobacteroides. The sequence goes on along the minus strand of JAITXK010000011.1, from coordinate 234 downwards.
CATTGATTACAAGTGTAAACGAACGAAAGTTCTGCCCCGAAACTACGGGTTTTTCCGGCATTGGACATGAGCCGTCCCGTGCTTTGTCCCGGCGGGAAAATCGTTAATTGCTGATTGTAGCAATCAATATAAAACAGGGCCGTATGGATTTGCAAGCGCTTATCCATCCAGTTTGAATGGCTTCCAATTTCGTAATTCCAACTGTATTCGGGTTTGTAGGCAATGGCCTGATTC
>JAITXK010000183.1 GCA_031284765.1 Candidatus Symbiothrix sp. | reverse complement strand
AACACCCATAGCATCGCCTCAAATTGTTTGGGGGTTTTCAAAATGACATTTGGCTTTTCCATCAGAAAACGGTCATATACGGCATATACATTAGGAATGTCGATTTCACTCAAGGAAGTATAAATATGAACCTTTTTATTGCGCAAAATCAGGGATTCTTTTGGCGCTGTTACTTCCTGAAAAATGGACTGCCGTTCCTGAAAAGCAGATAAATATCCATACTTGCCGTAAAAATCAAACAACCATTCTTCTTGCGGAATCAAAAAAGAATAGGCATAGCCTTTGTTGACCATTTCATCGAAAGCGGTGTTCAATAATTTCTCCATGTACCCACGTTTTCGATAATCGGGAGCGGTCATTACGCCGGATAAATATCCTCCTGAACAAATCTCGTTTCCAATCTTTACCGGATAAGGAATCATTTGCAGAAATGCAACCGGACAACCGTCTTCCAAATAAATCAACGATTCGTCATTTGTATAGATTTTATCGAAATAAAATGCAATAAATGCATCGCTGTCCTGTGGAAAGCACTGTTTCCACATCGCTTGCAAACCGGATTTGAATCTATCTTCGCCGTATTGAATCATTTTTTCCGGATGCTGCCTTTTTCGAGTAAAATTACCGGTTGATACGACATTTTGGCTTGCCGAAGGGAATCGAGTCCCAAATCTTCTTCCCGGTTGATATAGCGGTAAGCGGCGCAATTATGTTCGACAAATTGTTGATTCATCAGGGTAAATCCGCCATCAATTTCAGCAAGGCTTTTTTCGGCATGTACACCGAAAGTATCGGCAGTCAGGGCTTGTCCATAAGAATAAGCTAAAATTTCGCCGTCGATTCGCAAAGCGCCGCCTTTTAATTGCAATTTTTCGTAATTGGCAAAGACTTTTTGCGTGGCAATGCGTTCTTCGATTAATGTTTGTTCGGTATTGCAACCGCCGTTTTCGGCGCACCAGCGGTCGTACAGTTTCAGGCAATCGGGAATAATTTCCGGTGTAATGGGCAAATATTCCCATTGGTAAGTCCGTTTGAACTTGTTGATGTGGTTCCGCTTCGATTGAAATTTTTTGCCGACCAGATGGATTAAATCTTCCGATGAATAGATGTATTCGAACCAATCGCGTTTCGTTTCAAAAACGAAACGTCCGGGCATTGATTGCTCGATTAAATCAAACATTTCTGTGGTAATGGCATACAAGCGAAAGTCATTGCCGCGCGCAGCAGCATCTTGCATCAGGGTTTCGATGGCGGTCTGCAAATCGCCGTTTCCCAGCGGGAATAAATAGCCGGGCAATTGATTTCCCACCTGAAACCGGATATACAAAAACCCACTTTCGCACACGGCAAAGGTAGTATTGTAGGAATGTTGCCAACTGAAAATATTGGAAAACGAGAAATCGCAATTGCGAAAACCGTTTAGGTCGAAAAAGGACTGAATAACCGCTCGGTCTTCAATCGTTACCGGAGTAAAAGGAAGTATCATTTATTTAAAAGCTGATTAGTAGCCGTATCGGGGAAGATGATGAACGGTTTGAAGTGTTTCGCTTCTTCAAAATCCATCAACGCATAGGACATGATAATGATAATATCGCCGGGCAGAAATTTGCGGGCAGCCGCACCGTTGAGGCAAATCATGCCGGAGCCGCGGGCGCCGGTAATCACATACGTTTCAATCCGTTCGCCGTTGTTGTTGTTAACAATATGCACTTTTTCCCCGGCAACGAGATTGGCGGCATTCATTAAATTTTCGTCAATCGTAATGCTGCCTATGTAATCTAAATTCGCTTCTGTGACCGTTACGCGGTGCAGTTTGGATTTGATGACTTGAATAAACATAGTCGCTTATTTTTTAAATCGAGAGCAAAGGTAGTATAAATAATCGTAAAACTGATAGTATCTTTCTTCTAAAAAAACCAGACCGGCACAAGGTTGAAACACTATCAAGGCGATATAGTCAAGTTTTTATGATGAGCCGTGGAAATAATCGCTAATGATTAGAAATCGAAATCAAAGTCAAAATCATCGGCAAAAGTGGGAGTATTGAAATCGTCCAAATGGCGGCGGTCTTTTTTCGTTGGACGGCCTGTTCCGCGGGCGCGGTCGATAAATCCGCTGATTTGTTGCAGTTCAAGTAATGCATATTGTTCGGGGGAAGTGATGTTTTCCAAATAGTTGGGTACTAATTTGGCTCCTACGCGATTAACGGTTAAATCCATCACCTTGAACGAATAGGTTACCGGCGGTTTGCGCACCTGAATGACATCTCCGGTCTTAATCATTCGTGAAGGCTTGACGACGGCATCATTGACCATTACGCGGTTTTTCTTGCACGCTTCTACGGCAATCGTTCGCGTTTTGAAAATGCGGACGGCCCACATCCATTTATCAATTCGGACTTCGTTCATTGAATAGGTATTTCGATATGCGCAAAGGTATGGTTTTTGTGTGATATACCAACGACCTAAACGCCTATCCCTAAAAAATAATTTGTATAGGATTGAATGAACATTATTTTCCCGCAATTTTACAGAAAAAAGCATTACTTTTGCCCCATAAATACAGCACTTTATGAAAAAAATTGGCCTCCTCTCCGATACTCATGCCTATTGGGACGAGAAATTCGCCCATTATTTTTCCGATTGCGATGAAATCTGGCACGCCGGCGATATCGGTAATGAAGAAGTATTACAACACTTGCAGGCCATCAAACCTGTCCGTGCGGTGTATGGCAATATCGACAGTCATCTCTTGCGCTGCATTTGCCCAAAAATCTTGCGTTTCACGATAGAAAATGTCGAAGTGTTGCTGACACATATCGGCGGTTATCCGGGAAAATATGATGCTGAGATTCGTAAAGAACTGTATGCCCACCGGCCCAATTTATTTATCTGCGGACATTCGCATATTTTAAAAATAATATATGATAGAAATCTGCAAATGTTATGCGTAAATCCGGGCGCTGCGGGCAAATACGGCTTTCATTCTGTCCGCACAATCATGCGTTTTGCCATTGAAGGCGAAAATATTAAGGACATGGAGATTATTGAGTTGAAATAAATTTCAAAAAAGCCATAAAAGTACGCTGTATTATCTGTTTTTCTATTACTTTTGTGCTCAAATTCAACATAACAATAATTCTAAACACTTTGCTACTTCATGGAGACAAAAGTTCCTTTTAAAGTATTCTCAGGTACAAGTTCGCGGTACTTATCCGAAAAAATTTGTAACAGTTTAAATTGCCCGCTCGGACAAATGAATATAGAACGTTTTGCCGATGGCGAATTTTCTGTTTCATACGAGGAATCCATTCGCGGCTACCATGTGTTTTTGATTCAATCAACTTTCCCCGCCGCCGATAATTTGATGGAATTGCTGCTGATGATTGATGCGGCTAAACGTGCATCGGCCAAATCCATTATTGCCGTTGTGCCTTATTTCGGTTGGGCGCGGCAGGACAGAAAGGACAAGCCCCGCGTGGCCATCGGCGCCAAATTAGTAGCCGATTTGTTAAGTATTGCCGGTATCAACCGCATGATAACGATGGATTTGCATGCTGACCAAATTCAGGGCTTCTTCGATGTGCCGGTAGACCATTTATATGCTTCTTCTATTTTCATTGATGAAATAAAAACGTGGAATTTGCCGAATCCCGTCATTGCAACTCCCGATGTGGGCGGTACCAAACGCGCCAATTCATACGCCAAACATCTGAATATGCCGATGGTTATCTGTCATAAATTGCGTAAAAAAGCCAATGAAATTTCCGAAATGAAGATTATCGGTGATGTAAAAGGCTTGGATGTGATTTTAGTCGATGATATTGTCGATACCGCAGGCACCATTACCAAAGCAGCCGATTTGATGTTGGCGGAAGGAGCCAATTCCGTGCGTGCCGTCGCTTCACATGCGGTGATGTCCGACCCTGCTTCTACCCGCGTTGACCAATCGGGTGTGACCGAAATTGTCTTTACCGACAGTATTCCGTATTCCAAGAAAAGTGAAAAAGTAAAAGTGGTTTCCGTCGCCGATTTGTTTGCTACGGCTATCCTTCGAGTATGCAACAACGAGTCAATCAGTTCGTTGTACGTTATCTGATTTCACTTATTTTTTATAGCTGCAGCCAGGATTTCTATTTGTAAATCCTGGTTGTTTAGTGTTACGGCCGAAGGATACAAATAATGTGACGAAGCATAATCCAATTCGGAGGTGGTGTAATAGCTTGAACTTTGGGAAAACGCTACTTGAACAGGAACCAATACTAAATGCAACTCATCCACGGCTTCATTATTGATGGCTTTTTGAACAAGATTGGCGATATTATTGAATGTATAAGTACTCGTACTGGAGTTGAATACAGTAAAATAGTAATCTTGATTGTCCGCCGTCTTTTGTTCCTGAAAAAAAGCAGGAACCGAATCTTTCTCAATCAACAACAATTTAGAACGGGACGAAGATAGAGAACTCAGGGCATTGGTGCCCGGAAAATCCAAAGCATACTGCCATTTTTTATCGTAAATATCTTCTTTGGGATAGGCATTAATACTCAGTTTTACGCTGCTGAAATTCCATTTACCCGCTTTGTCGCGAATCTCCTGGATGGGAATGGTCAGTTCCGGACATACTCCCGCCGGGGTTTTAATATACATTTTATCGGTTGCACTCAACAAAGACGTATCATCGGAACGATAGGAATTTAATTGTATGACATCTTTAGCAACCTCAAAGGAAGCATAAGCGGAACGCAATGTGTCAACTCCTGTATAGGGAGATACTGCATCGCGAGTGTAATAAACATAAATACCTGTTTTTTCTACTTTCAACAGATTTCCGTTGCCAAAGGAGGAGGTAACATACACACCCGGAAAAAACTCGCTTAAAGTTTGCGGAGAGGCAAGCGCACCGTGCCCTGGTTTCGAGTATTCAGTGTAAAAATCCTCAGCCAATTCGAGGGGTAAGGTGACGGAAACGGATTTGTATTGGGTGCCCAAATTTGCTAAATTAAGTGAGTCAGAGATATTCAAATCCCGCGCCGAATAGACTTGCTTGCCCAGCAAGTCGTTTTTATTATAATATTCCGAGATGAAATTGTTTGCCTTATCAGGATGGGTGAAGGTGTAATAATGTTTGGACAACGGTTTGTTGAGTTTATAAACGCTCACTTCCATCGGAGCCAACGAATCGCCGATATAGGATTGATAAAGAATCTGTAAACGAATGGAATCTATTTGATTCTTATGAACGCTATCGAATGGATTGGTATAGTAGAATTGACAGGCATAATCCGCTTTGAGTTCGCCGTATGCCGGGTCATAAAATTTACCCAGAAATCCAACGCCTGATTTGGCATAAATGGAATCTAATTTGATGGTTCTTCCTGTAACTTTGAAAACTGTATCAAATACAGCAATTTGGTCGCCGTCGGGCTGGATGCCTGTTCCTATTTGGTCAAGCGAGTCATCACATCCGATAAAATAAACAAAACTGCACAGCAGGCTGAATAAAACTATTTTTGTTCTCATTGTGTTGGTATTTACTTGCATATATGGTCGTAGAAATCATTGAAAGCATCAATATAGGATTCTGTCGGTTGATGGTCAAGGAAAGGAATCCCGTTGGTTTGTGTATATGCTTTCGCCGAAGGAAGAATCGATGCACTGCCCTGAATCACTCCATCGGAGTGAGTGATGGCTAATTTAGTTATCGCTTCAAAATCAACTTTTCCGTGGATGGGCGTCAAATCTTCGTGCTCTACGCCTTCAATTTTTACTTTCTGGATAAAATCATTCCGGAAAGGTTGTTTAAAATTATCATTATAAACCGAATAAACTACTTTTGCATTTTTAAAACAGGGGTCGCTTTTATAATGTTTTTTGATGTAAAGAGGTGCTAAAGCGGTCATCCAACCGTGGCAATGAATCACATCGGGGGCCCAGCGCAGTTTTTTAACGGTTTCCATAACCCCGCGGACATAGAAAATGCTTCTTTCATCGTTATCGGAAAATTCATTTCCATCCATATCGTGCAGAAGCTGTTTCCGATGGAAAAAATCTTCGTTGTCGATAAAATAAATCTGCATGCGTGCCGCTTGAATGGAGGCTACTTTAATAATCAAAGGATGGTCGGTATCATCAATAATCAAATTCATGCCGGAAAGCCGGATGACTTCATGTAATTGATTTCTTCGTTCATTAATCAATCCGAATTTTGGCATAAAAGTTCTGATTTCTTTTCCTCGTTCATGAATGCCTTGGGGAAGTTGCCGCGCGATGACAGACATTTCTGTTTCGTCCAGATAGGGACTAATTTCCGTTGTCACAAATAATACTTTTTTTCCTGCCATTATTGAATTGCGTTAAAGACGGTACAAAGATACTAAAAAAATAGCACTAATTTCAAAGTGTTTCGCGAATAAAGCACAATATGTTTTAAGAATTCCTTTTATTTATGTAGTTTTGCGGCGTTTTTTAAACAAGCAATATGAAAATAATACAAACAATCGTAGAACTTCAGACGGTTTTGACATCGAAAAAAAACGCCGGAAAATCCATCGGATTCGTGCCCACCATGGGTGCATTGCATCAGGGACATATCTCATTGGTAAAAAAAATGATAGCGGAAAACGATGTTTCCGTGGTCAGCATTTTTGTGAATCCGACTCAGTTTAACGATCCGAACGATTTATTGCAATATCCGCGCACCTTGGAGGCCGATTGTGCATTGTTGCAACAGGCAGGCAATCCAATTGTTTTTGCACCTTCGGTGGAAGAAATTTATCCCGAACCCGATACCCGCCAATTCGGATTCGGTCGGTTGGAAACGGTCATGGAAGGCCAATTCCGCCCCGGACATTTCAATGGGGTGGCGCAAGTCGTGAGCCGTTTATTCGATATCGTGCAGCCCGACCGCGCTTATTTCGGCGAGAAAGATTTTCAGCAAGTGGCTATTATCCGTGCCTTGGTTAAGCAGTTGCATTTACCGGTAACAATCATTGCTTGCCCGATTGTTCGCGAGGCGGACGGTTTGGCATTGAGCAGCCGCAATGCCCGTTTAACGGCCGGACAGCGGAAGAGCGCCGTTGCCATTTCCCGCACCTTGTTTGAGAGCAGGGAAAAGAAAGCCCGTCTGCCTGTAGCAGCATTGAAGCAGGAAGTCATCGAACAAATCAACGCTGTACCCGAACTGCACGTGGAGTATTTCGATTTGGTGGACCGCGAAACCTTGCAATCCGTCAATCATTGGAGCGACGCGGCGCAGGTAGTTGGGTGCATTGCGGTGTATGATGGCGAAGTGCGGTTGATTGATAATTTGGGGTATTGATGTAGGGACACGAGATGCCCGCACATTTCTTCTTCGATAAAATTTGTAAATTAGAAAAAAATCCCCTACCTTGCGCAAAAATACATTAATATGGAATGGTTTAACACATTGGATCCGGTATTGCAAATGTACTGGATTATTGCAGGAGTAACATCTTTTGTTTTTGTCATACAAATGATTATGACATTTATCGGTATGGATGCGGAGGGTATGGATGCCGATTTGGGCGGCGATGCGTCCGGAATGCCCTTTCAGTTTTTCTCTTTGCGCAACCTGGTCAATTTTTTACTGGGTTTTGGTTGGGGCGGAGTTTGTTTTTACGATACTTTTGAATCGCAAACCTGGGTGGCAGGCAGCGCCTTGCTGACGGGGTTGGCTTTTGTGCTTCTTTTCTTCTTTATCGTCACGCAATTTTTGCGATTGGGACGGGACAACACCTTTCAAATCAGCGAAACGCTTGGACAAACGGCCAATGTCTATTTGGTTATTCCAGAAAATAAATCGGGCAGAGGCAAAATTCAAATCAGCGTGCGCGGCGCTTACCATGAAATTGATGCGCTGACCGAAGGCGACAGCATCCCAACCGGCGACATCGTTCGCGTGGAACAAGTGATTGACAATGAAACGGTATTAGTAGTAAAAATTTAAAATATACATCCAATGAATCCTTTTTATTTAATTGTTCTTGCAATCGTAGTCGGTTTTATACTGATTATGTCGTTAGTTGCGCGTTACAAACGTTGTCCGTCGGACAAAATATTGGTGGTGTACGGCAATACCGGCGGTTCATCCGCGAAATGTATTCATGGCGGCGGCGCGTTTATCTGGCCCGTCATTCAGGATTATGCCTATTTGAGTTTGATTCCGATTTCCATCGAAGCCAATTTGACCAATGCCTTGAGCCGGCAGAATATCCGCGTGGATGTCCCCTGTCGTTTTACGGTCGGCATTTCGACCGAATCGGACAGTATGAACAATGCCGCCGAACGCCTTTTGGGTCTCACGTCCGACCAAATTCAAGAGTTGGCGCGTGACATCCTTTTCGGACAATTGCGTCTGGTTATCGCCACCATGTCGATTGAAGAAATCAACTCCGACCGCGATAAATTTCTGGAAAACATCTCCAAAAACGTGGAAGCCGAATTAAAGAAAATTGGTTTGAAACTGATTAACGTGAACGTCACCGACATCAAGGACGAATCGGGCTACATCATGGCTTTGGGAAAAGAAGCAGCTGCGAAAGCCATCAACGAAGCAAAAGTTTCGGTAGCCGAACAGGATAAAATCGGGGAAATCGGACAAGCCGAAGCCGTCCGTGATACCCGTATCCGTACTTCGCAAGCCAACGCAACGGCCGTTCAAGGCGAAAATACCGCGAAAATCGACATTGCCAATTCCGATGCCGCCCGCCGTGAAAAAGAAGCGGAAGCCTTGAAAATTGCAGTAACCGCCGAAAAAGTTCAACAAGCCAACGCTTTGCAAGAAGCCTATTTGGCCGAACAAAAAGCGGAAGAAGCCCGCGCCAGCCGCGAACGTGCTACGCAACAAGCCAACATCATCGTTCAGGAAGAAATTGAAAAACAACGGAGAATCATCGAAGCGCAAGCCGAAGCCGAAAAAACTCGCGAAAATGCCAAGGGTGAAGCCGATGCCATTTTCGCCAAGATGGATGCCGAAGCACGCGGTTTGTACGAAATTCTGACCAAACAGGCGGAAGGTTATGACCGGATGGTGAAAGCCGCCGGTGGCGATGCACAAAGCGCATATCAATTATTGTTGATAGAAAAATTACCTGAATTGGTGAAAACACAAGTCGAAGCCATTAAAAACATCAAAATAGACAAGATTACCGTTTGGGACGGCAACAACAGCAAAGACGGCACTACTTCTACCGCTAATTTCCTTTCGGGCTTGATGAAATCCGTCCCGCCCTTGAATGATTTATTCAATCAGGCAGGAATGAATTTGCCGGAGTATTTGAAGGGGAAGGATTTGCCGGCGGCGCCTGAGGCAGCGGATGATGCTATCTGAAATTTAGATGTTTAACGGTCATCGGTAGATGTCGAGCGTAGCGAAGTGGAGACATCTGCCGAAAATTTATACGCTGTTTTCCGGTCAATTCAGTGAATATTGCTTATTTTTGAGAAAAAATAAAAAACAGCATCTATGGAAAGAGTTGGATTTATATATATTATCTTTGTTGCCAAGAAAAAAATTAAATATGAATAAAATCAGTGAATGGGGAAGAAATGTTTACATAACAACTGTACCATTTGAGTTTCAACTTGAATTATGGCGATTTAGAGATCCTGAAAAGTATAAAAAGCTAAAATCTCAAGAAGATTTACGCAAAAGAATTGTAAAATATCTTCAACAAGAATTACGGAAACAGAACGATATTGAAAAGCAAGAAGTGCTTCAATTCCTCAAACATCACGCATTAGCAATATTTAATGATAATTTTTCAACAAAATGCATTCAGGAAAGAACTGTATATAAGGATGCAGAATGTAATATGAACTATGTGTTACATGAAAATAAGCGGTTGTATTTTCCCCGTGAATGGGATAATACGCAAATACAAGAATATTATAATGGACTTTTAATTGAACAAGACATAGATTCACCGCATCGGTATGAAGCAGTCGATTTTCATGTTCAAGACAACGATGCTATTGCCGATGTGGGTACTGCCGAAGGAATATTTGCGCTGACAAATGTAGAAAAGGCCAGTAAAATATATTTGTTTGAATGTGAAGAAAAATGGATTGAAGCATTACAAAAGACTTTTGAGCCTTGGAAAGAGAAAGTAAGCATTATCAATAACTATGTTTCGGATGTTAATAATGAAAAGTGCATCACGTTGGATACATTCTTCAATGACAAACAAATCAATTTCATAAAAGCAGATATTGAAGGCGCAGAACGACAATTGTTATTGGGAGCTAAAAAGCTCATGACAACTCAAAAAAATCTTCGAATAACGATCTGTGCCTACCATCAAGCCGATGATGCTTTGGTATTAAATCAAATATTGCAAGAGCAGGGATTCAATACTGCATATTCCAAAGGATATATGATATTAATTCCACCGTCGATTGATCTCCTCAGTTTAACCCCGTTGATTGATTACAGTTTAGCCCCACCCTATTTACGCCGAGGGGTAATCCGCGCCACCAAATCCTAACCAAGGCTAAATTTGGCAACCAATGAATGACGTTAGTAAGCTAAATGATAGTGAGAGTACTTCAAAAAAATAATTAACTAAACTTCCGTCTATTTTCCAAAATATTTACGAATATAGTTTGGTATTTCTTTTGCCCAGTCCTTGGTATTTACATGAAAGCCATGCCATTGATTTTGTGCATTATCCCCTTCATAAAAAAAGATTATATAGGTATTCTTTTCTTCATCAAAGTTATACATATTTTTTTCTCTATCTAAAAAACAGGGAATAGCTGTTTTTAAGAGCATTTGAGCTTCTCTTTTTGAACAAAGCAATGGAGAAGCATTCAGTTGGTTACCTTGTCCGTTTTCGCCATGTTTGGGGTTGAGATTGAATGTTCTTATACGTTGTGTAGGAATCCAAACAACAATATCATTCTTGTTATTCAAATTTTTACATTCAATTTTACAAAAGTCAGTATCTGATTTTACCGATAAAAAGCACTCTAAACTGTTTGAAAATGAAATTATTGATATTTTGTCGTGTAAATTCACAGAAGAAAGAATATTGTCAACTTTATGAATACTTGTATTTTCTTGTGCAAAACAGACTTCAAAAATGTAAGAATTTTGCGTTGCTTTCAGTGCATTTTCAATGATAATATCTAATTGATTACCGTAAGAACTTGAAAAATTACTGTCTAAATCATTCATTTGCTTAGCAAAATCTTGCAATTGTTTTTCACTATAATAAACCGTCGCCTTGTGCTGATAAGCCAATTCAACCAGTTGATACAATTCTTTTAAATAAACATCAACTGTTTTGTCAATGCTATCTTCCCAATTCAGGTCAATATAGAAATGAAAGTCTGAATACATTTTAAAATCCCATCAAGTGTTTACGATCAATGGTGAATTGGTCAAAAAATCCTTTTGGAGGATAGATGATACGCCCATTGTCTTCTATGTTAACTCTCTCTGCAACAGAGCAATGCTTTTCTTCATCCATATTGAGATAATGTACAGATATATTATTTTTGGAAATGCCACCTTTTTGCTCTTCAAACTTCTTGCATTGCACCAAAATACCATTAATTATATGGTCGCTGTGCGTTTCTATAACTATTTGAACACCTGCTTGCGCTGCCAAACAGATTAGTTCTGCCAATTTGGCTTGTCCACGTGGGTGTAAATGCGCTTCAGGATTTTCAATGAATAATATCGACTCGTTAGGCCTTGATGATAATATGGCAACAATTACAGGCATTGCACACGATAATCCAAAGCCTACATTTTTCGCACTAAATTCATCCGTTTTGCCCTCTTTTGTATTGAATTGATATTTCAATTCATAACCAAGTATTCCAATGTCCTTAACAATTATATTTACTCCCGAACTTATCTCCCTTTCCCAGGCAGTAACTTGAGAAAACAGGTCTGTAAATTCAACGTGTTTTGAGCATAATTCAGGTAACACCTCATCATCTTTATGTCTTTGCAAAAAGTGGATAAAATACTCTGCTTGTCCTTCTGTTACTGATATTTGATTATAAACATCGACAACTACATCGTCTTTTAAATAAGTACCTTGAGGTCCAAGACGGGCGGCACTGATAAATTGACAGTTTTTGTCGAATAACGGTTCTTTTTCTAATTGATCGACGTCAAAAGAGTGGCTTGATTTAGGTATCAGCGTTTTGGTTGGTTCTTTTATTGCAAAATCAAAAATCATCTTTTGATGAGTCGTTTCTATTTTGAATTTAATCTCATCTTTTGCACTAAATTGATACAAAGCATCTTTAGCCGTACCAATAGTAACCGGATTTGATTTTAAGTCCAAATAATCAAATTGAGATTTATTGAAAAATGACTCCCTTAATAACAATAATGCTTGTATAACTGAAGATTTTCCACTACTGTTTGCTCCACACAACACGGTCAAATTAGAAAAATCCAATTGGGTATCCTTGTGCGATTTGAAATTATTTAATTCAAAACTTCGTATCATACGGTGTATTTATTTAATAAATCAGAAAATAATTCATGCCTTTTCTTTACTTTATCCTTACTTGCAGTACTTGTCGTGATAGCATCCCAAAAAGAATCATTCTGTTGCAACTGGCTGAAATCATTTCTAAAGTTTTTCTTTTGCTGCATCAGTTTTTCTTGTTGCAAATGATTGAGTTTAGCAAACTTAACACTAATAATTTCATATAATGGTTTATTGATAAACTTAAATTTAACTCGTTCTGTTTTCCTAAAGTCATCTTTGCCAAATACATTATAAGACAAATCCATTGCTTTTTGAAAATTCCCGAGTATTTTTTCTTGTTGTTCCGGTTCTGTTGGAATAGATTTTGTCCCCTTTGTTAAAAAAGTGTCCATATCCGGTTCATATTCTTCATAACCCAACAGATAAAAACTCAAAAATCGTGTAGCAAAATCCAGATCATCTTGTCGTTTGGAAGAAACAGAATTATTAGTTGCTTTCAAAAAACTTTTACCCGCATCTGTTTGGTCAGAAACAAACTTCTCTATAAAATCAATTCGATAACCTTGAAAAAGAGCGGTACGGATTTCTTGTGCCGTTAATTCTTCTCCACCTTGATTTATACGACTGAATATATTGTATTTGACTTCATCAGGAGTTCCTTTCCCAATTAAGTTTATAGTCACCTGATTGGTTTCGATTCTTCTTTGCACATCACGAGGTAGATTCGACCATTTTTTTCCATTGAATTCTGTTTTAAATTCCAAATCTTGAAGAATTAGCGGCTGTTTGTTTCCACTAATCGTTTTAGTCTCTTGATTTTGCTCATCGCCCAAAATTATGAAATGCTCCAATGTACTAATCCGTTGTAAACCATCAATAACTCGCCACTTTTTATCTTCGGATTCGTCAAAATAAAAGAGTGGAATTGGCAAACTTAACATCAACGACTCAATAAATCTGCTTTTTTTCTTTTCACTCCACAAATTAGGTAATCGTTGATAAGAAGGAATCAATATTTCGCCATATCGCAACATATCAACAATTTGCCCAATTGTTCGTGGTACAATGTTGATAGAGATATCATTGGGATCAAAAGGAATTTCATTTTTTACATTCTCATTCCCTTCTTCTATTTCAATATCATTTTTTTCTTCGATACTGTATCCTGCCATTTTTTTTGAATTTGCTACAAAGATACTATAATTTCAGACATTCAAAATTACCAAACAAAAAGTTTTAATCTTTTATGAATCAATCCCCCCACAACGGCACCGGCTTGTCAGAACGCCCCAACTTGCGACCACTACCCAGGGCGAAGCCAAGTTTGATACCCAAAGCACGACCTGTATCCAGATAAATGCCTGTGTAAAGGGAAGATTTTTCTGTGGTTTGCCACTTGACACCCGTTTCCAATGCGATGACAGTGCTGTTTGGCAGTGTTAGTTTGTCGGATAACCGGACATCGTGCAGGGTTTCAAAACCATGCTTGGGCATATTTTCGAGGGTTTGTTGCAAATAGTCGGAATAACCGGTGGTCGTCACGGTGTTGATGGTTTGCGTGTAGGAGGCAGAAAGGGGAATGCCGTATTTTACACCTGCTGCAAGGGAGAAAAAATGCTTGCCGAGGGGCAGTTGTAACCGCAGCAGGAGGGGCAGTTGCACCAGCGTGGCGGTTTGCTTTTCCATGATGCCGTCGTATTGGGTGCGGAGGTAAAAATTGCCTGTTAAACCCGGCGGTGTTTCGATTTGCTGTTCGGTGCGAAGGATATTGGGCGATGTGATTGAATGGTTGTACACCGCAAGCTCCACGCCTAAGGACACCCCCCAATAAGGCGAGAAAAAGTGAGCGTAATCGGCCCCCAGATTGCCGCCGATGCCTGCTTTGGAATGCTCTTTTTCATTCATCATCAAATCCGAATTGAATTTGAACATCGAACTGCCGCCACCCGCATGAAAGTTCCACTCGCTACCGTACTGCATTTGCGCTGCTAATCCGTTCGTGCAAAACAAAAAAACTGTTATTATAATGCTATTTTTCATACATATTAATATTTATATGTCCGTCATTGCGAACGAAGTGAAGCAATCCAGTATAAACATACAGTCAAAGACTGGATTGCTTCGTTACACTCGCAATGACGCTCTCTAATTTTTAATTATCTTCGCTTGTTTGTTGTTGACTTTCAAAATGTATGTTCCTTTCGGCAAGAAAGACAGATTGATTGTCGTTTGATTTTTTCTGGCGGAAAATTGATGTACCAATTGCCCATGCGTATCGTACAATTCTATTTTATCGCCTGTTTGAATGCTTGCACTTTCAATCGTTACAATTCCCGATGTGGGATTGGGATAACTTCGGAGTGTCCCGGCCACCGGTTGCAGTCTCGCGGGGCAGGATTGCAATTGTTGTCCGTT
>JAITXK010000163.1 GCA_031284765.1 Candidatus Symbiothrix sp. | reverse complement strand
TTTGCGCCTTCCACCAACAGCGGCAAGATGCCCAAACGCTCCTTTTTCCATTGGGAAAGAAGAGCTACATGATAGGTGTTTTCAAAAGAATTAAAGAACTGTCTTTCAAACGTTCCGGTAGCATTGGCATACGGAATATAAGCGGTATTATCGGCGGGAAAATTAAATTCCGCCTGCTCATTTTTCACAACGAACGGCTTGTTCCGTGTGTTTTCAAAACGATAGGCAATGCCTTCATCATAAGCACGGAAAACGAGGTTGTAATTGCCTTTGAAGCTTAATTTCAGTTCGTGGTAATGTTCCGCAACTTCCGATTTTTTATAAAAGGGGGAAGGAATCACGCCCCTGACCGTCCGTTTTGCTTGTTTGTTGAGCCGGGGATTGATTCCCCATTCCGTGCCGTCGGCAAGCGTGAGTGCAATGTGCGAATCGGCCAGCATCAAGTCGCCGCCATGCGAAACCGAATACTGGATGGTGTTGCCAATGGAAATGGTGGTTTTCAACTTGCCCGAGGGCGATGATAATTCTACCGTTTTTTGTGCGGTTAACAAGAACGGGAAACAGATGAGCGCGTGCGCAACCAGAATTTTTCTAAACATTGAATGTATTTTTAAGTATGAGTATTTTGAGCGTGTAAAATTACTAAATAAAAAAACATTACCATTGAGGTCAGTAATAAAAAATGACATTACCCCAGAAAAACTAAAAAAGGGAAATATCAAAAATATGCCTGATAAAATTGAGATATTAGTGACATTACCTCCTTGGGAGGGGGTCGGGGGGAGCCCAAATCTTCAAATAAATTCCGTACATTTGCACACAAAATTCCAGTTTATAAAGAAAATATGTTTCAATTCAAACGCATAGCGGTAAAAATAGGAAGCAATGTACTGACGAAGGAAGACGGTACTTTGGATACAGGCCGGATGTCGGCTCTCGTTGCTCAGGTGGCTTTGTTGCATCGGAAGGGTGTGGAAATCATCCTGATATCTTCCGGTGCGGTCGCTTCGGGTCGCAGCGAACTGAAAGTGCAAAAACAACTGGATGCTGTTTCCCAACGGCAACTCTTTTCGGCGGTGGGACAGGCCAAACTCATCAACCGGTATTATGAATTGTTTCGCGAACACCGTATTATCTGCGGACAGGTATTGACCACCAAAGAAAATTTCAGCTCCCGCCGCCATTATCTCAACCAAAAGCATTGCATGAATGTGATGCTGGAATCAGGCGTTATCCCTATTGTCAACGAAAACGACACGATTTCCGTCACCGAACTGATGTTTACCGACAATGACGAACTGTCCGGCCTCATCGCTACCATGATGGGCGCCGAAGCGCTGATCATCCTCAGCAATATCGACGGAATATACGATGGAAATCCCAACCATCCGGATGCGAACGTGATTCGCAGCATTGAAAACGGCGGAAAAGACATTTCCGCTTACATCCAATCCGGAAAATCAGCTTTCGGCCGGGGCGGCATGCTTACCAAATACCACATTGCCCGGAAGGTGGCGGAAGAAGGCGTCACCGTCATCATCGCTAACGGCAAACAGGAAAATATCCTGCCCCAATTGCTGGAAAAAGACAGTCAACAGTTATGCACCCGCTTCATTGCCAACCCCCGGTCGGTGTCCAACGTGAAGAAATGGATTGCCCACTCCGACGACTTTGCCAAGGGAGAAATACACGTCAACGAAGGCGCTAAAACCGCCCTGTTGGGTGATAAAGCCACTTCCCTGCTATCGGTGGGCATCACCTGCGTAAAAGGCGGGTTTGAGAAAGACGACATCGTGAAGATCATGGACGATTCGGGAGTGCAAATAGGCGTGGGACGGGTAAGTTATGATCACCGGAAAGTGCAGGAACTGACCGGCAAAAAGGGAAACAAACCGGTTATTCATTACAACTATTTATACTTGGATTAAAACAAATAATACGCTTATGGAACTTTCAGCTCTATTCAACGCAGCAAGCCAAGCCGGCAGGGACCTCAATCTGCTGTCGGATGCCCAAATGCAAGAGGCGCTCAACGCAATAGCGGATGCCGTTGTTGCCCAAACATCCTGCATTCTGTCCGAAAATCAAAAAGATCTGGAACGGATGGATCCGGCGGATCCCAAATACGACCGTCTGGTATTGACCCAAGAACGCATCGCAGACATTGCCGCCGACATGCGAAAGGTGGCACAACTGCCGTCTCCCTTGGGAAGAACCTTGCTGGAAACTACTCGTCCCAACGGATTGAAAATAACCAAGGTCAGCGTACCTTTCGGAGTCATCGGCGTGATTTATGAAGCCCGTCCCAACGTCAGTTTGGATGTTTTTTCCCTGTGTTTCAAGTCGGGGAATGTATGCCTGCTCAAAGGAGGTTCGGATGCCGAATACTCCAATCTGGTCATTACCGGCATAATCCGTGATGTATTGCAGAAATACCGGATCAATCCCGATTGTTGTATCTTGTTGCCGGCGGACAGGGAAGCCACAAGCGCCCTTTTAAATGCCGTCGGATACGTGGATTTGCTCATTCCGAGGGGAAGTAAAGGCCTGATAGAGTATGTGAGAGAGCATGCCAAAGTGCCGGTCATCGAAACCGGAGCCGGCGTTTGCCATACCTATTTGGATGTGGATGGGAATCCTGAACTGGCAAGAAACATCGTCAACAATGCAAAAACGCGGCGTGTAAGTGTCTGCAATGCCTTGGACTGTCTGATTATCCACCGGGAGCGGCTGGCAGACCTTCCGTATATCTGCGGATTATTGTCCGACAGCAACGTAATCATCTATGCCGATGAGCCTTCTTATCAGGCATTGGCCGGAAAATATCCTGCGCCCCTGTTACAACCCGCTACACCGGCAAGCTATGGGATCGAATTTCTGGACTATAAGATGAGCATCCAAACAGTCAATACTTTGGATGAAGCCCTGCAACATATTCATCAATACAGCTCCAAACACAGTGAATGTATCCTTACGGATAATCC
>JAITXK010000156.1 GCA_031284765.1 Candidatus Symbiothrix sp. | reverse complement strand
AAGAAGCGAAGCGAGTTATCTTGTATTTTGGCATTTTCCCGCAACAATTCAGGATTTTGTACCAATTGATATGCGCGATACATATTTTGCATTTTCAGTTGTTGTATTTGATTTTCGGCATTGTAAGGAGCATCGCTTTCCCGTTTATCCGTTACAAGAACTACATATACGCGATTTTTTCCGGCATACGGTCCCGAAACCTGATGGACGGGGGCATTGGGTACAACCACGTTCAACAACGGTTCCGAACCAATTCCCGATATGTTGGGAGTGTTGAATGTCAGATATTGAGCTGATTGAGGAGTCGTGTTCATCGCGGCAGCATATTGTTCCAAACTGCTCAGTTTTTTAGCTTGTAAATCGGCAACGAGTTTCGCACCTTTTTTCTCGTTTATCAATTCTCTTTTCAGTATGTCAGAAACCGAGGCCAACGGACGGAAGCCTTCTTTCAAATGGTTTTCTATTGCGGCTACAACAAAATATTCTGAATTCTGACATTCATAAATATCAGAGATGGCTCCATTCTTATTATTGAACGCCCATTGAACGATTTGACGTGTACTTTGAATGCCGCTGATATTGATTTGGTCTTTGGTTAATTCCACATCCGTTTGAATGGAGAAACCGGCTTCTGCGGCTTTTTCTTTCAAGCCTTGTACCGAATGGTTGGCCGAAACAAATTGACTTAACTCGTTATACAAACGTGTTTTTGTTTCTTGACTCGGTGTTACGCGCACTTGAATATTAGCCAATTTATATTTCTTTACCGGAGCGGTTTTTTCCGTTACCTGTACTAAGAACGAACTTGTATTGGATTTTGCCACGAACGGTACATTAACACTTGCCGCAAATACCTCATCTTTGAATTTGACATCAACTTGTGAGGCTAATTGTACTTCGGTAGCCCATCCCATATCGCCATCGTTTTGACCGCCGGTTGCGCTCTTGGCCATGTCGGCGAATGAAGTACCGGTTTTCAATACGTTCAATAAACTATCGGTCAATTGAGTAAATTGCGTTTCGTCGTACGACACCGGCAAAGCCAATAGATTGATTTTAATGGAATCGGGAGCGGTTTTTTCACCTTCCAATTTGTAAACATTATAGACGCCGTTGGTCAAAACAGGGCCTTCGATGTCGCCTACTTCATTCGTGCTAACAAATTGTTTTTGTGCTTCAGATAAATCAGCAGTTGCAACGTATGCATCTACATACGGAATATCGGATGCACTTAGAACCAATTCACCTGCGTGAACAGTAGTTGTCAATTGTTCTTTCACGGCAGTCAATTTTGCTTCAACAGCTTGATAATCTGCCGGGTCGGGAACGATGTTTAAGGCTATGAAGCTGATTACTTTGGCTTCGTCCTGTTTGAACTGGGATTTGCGTTCGTTGTATAAATTTTGAATTTCGGCATCCGTAACATTCACGGCTTCATCGGAAATGGAACTGTAGGATTGAGCTACATAATCGAAATCAACACTCAGTTTGTTGTTTTCGTAAGCGGCTTTCGCTTCCAAATCGTTGGTCAGGATAGCGGCAGAAAGCAAGGAGGAGAACTTTCTTTTCAGGCGTTCTTCCATGATTTGTTTTTCCACGTTCAGCCATGCTTTTTTCATTTCCTGCAATTGCGGTAAATATTCTTCAGGGTAACCTTCCGTATCATCGTTTTCCACCATTTGAAGGAATTGCAACAATCGCGTCTGGTCAAAACGGCCGGTTTGGGGATTTTTGAAATCCGGTATCTGTTGCAATACCGGAGAAATGTTATTTCCCATTACCAACTCTTTGTATTCATCTTTGCTGACCGTCAAGCCCAATGTGGTTGCTTCTTTGGAAAAAAGAATTTCATCTATTGATTCATTCAAAATCATTTGACGAATTTGATTTTGTTCATCATCGGATGTTGAACGACCGTTGTTGTTTCTTTTAATTGCTTCGGTACGTTCTTCTACCTTTGCCAAAAAATCCTGATAATGAACACCTTTGCCATTTACAGTTACAATATTTTCTTTGTTCAGATTAAAGAGCGTTGAGCCGGATTGCAAGAATCCCTCAATAACAAATGCAAATAAAGCAATACCCACTACAATGACGAGTAATGCGGCTTTACTTCTGATTTTTTCTAACGTTGCCATGAATTTTATGTTTATTTTTTGATTTTAATAAAAAAATGCGCACGAAGATACGAAGTTTTAAGAAAATATTCACAATACTGATTGCTTTTTTTTTATTTTTTCTTCTCTATGGCTTCATTGCCGGCGAAATCGTGTCGTTTTTAACTTCCTCCTCTTCCATATCGGTAATGTAACTGTGTTGATACAAAACATGAGAGGTCATGGATTGATTGGAACGAATCCCTTGGGATGTTGAAATGCCGTTGCTTGTTGTTATTTTCACCAAACTGTCGGTATAAATGGCGTTCAACGACCCTTCCGGCTCTTTTTGCCGCCAAAACAATTCGGAGGTTTCAAATGTTTCGCCGTTCATGTTTTGAATTAAAACATTCCCTATCAACCGCCATAAATCTGTTTTTTCAAAAAAATAAACGGTATCGGCACGGACAAATCCATCCACATGAAATAGAGAATCGAATTTTTCTATATAAGCTCCTTGGGGAAAATACCAATACGGATTGGTTTCGTCGGAATAAATATCCCACACCGCTGTTTCTAAACGATAACGGGTAATGCCCGAATCGGAAATCAAAGAGGATATCTTTTCTCCGTGTATTGTGGGGAGATTATCCAAGTTGGCCGCTACGATGGCGATGCCGTTGTTGCTTTTGGTGCAGGAAACCATCCAAACACAAGCAAGCAAAAGCACTATTATTGAAGTTTTCGTTTGAAGAACCACAACTCGTTGAATGTATAGCTAAGCGTGAATTTAAAATAGTTTTCCTGAAGAGAGATTGTTTTTTGAGGCGCTATTCGCGAATATTCAAAAGACAGATTGATGAACGAACGCCGGTCAACCAAGGGAATCCCAAATCCGGCAGTCACTCCATATTCATTGAATTTCGAACCGTTTTTGTCGATAATATAAGAATCGGTAAAATAGGCGCCTGCCCGATAACGGATTCTTCCCAAAAAATTATTGCTGAAAGCATTTGGAATATATTCCACTCCGGCATTGATTTTCAACCGGTTGGATAATGAATCCGTTTTACCATAATATTGCGCATCCGCCCATCTTTGATATTGCGCATCGGCTCCGGCAGTCAGTTGATGGTTTTGATGATACGTGAATCCTAAACCAAATGTTTCAGGCATTTGACAAGCGACATTTGCATTGTTACTAATCTCATCTGAAATCGCCGACGAGTTCATTGTGATTTTGGGAGAATATACTGCTCCTACTACTATTTCTCGAGATTTTCCTAAATCGTGTCTATATTGCATACCTAAAGTATAAGTAAAACCTTTTAGCCGTAAAGAATCAGGCCATCGTAAAGGATTATCCGACGAAAAAAAACCTGTATGAATAATATCACCATACACATAACCTACGTTTGCACCTACGGAAAACCGATTGTCCAAGCGATAAGCAAGCGACGCTGACAATTTTTGCAGACCGCCTTGACCTGAATAAATGTTGTTGATTGTATCTATAAATTGGTAACCGACATACGAAACCGGCTCTAAACCAATTCCCACGCCCAATCCTTTAGCCAAAGGCAATTGCAAAGCTACATATTCCAAACCCGCATTGGGTTTCACCCCGCGTATGCCGTTATCATTATACCAACCGATTTGTCCGCTTACGCCCGCTTCAAACATAAATGTCATGGAATCGACTGCCGAATAGGAGGCGGGATTCAAAGCATTAATGAACTGGGGATTGCGCAAGCCGTAACCAATACCTCCCATGCCTCGCTGCGCAATCGAACTTGCATCGGCCAATTTGCCGTAACCGTAACGTGTATAGGGTGATTTGGTGTTATTATTCTGCGAAAACACAGCGACGGAAAATAATAAAAATACTGAAATCAGTGTTATCCTCATATTTGCTGATAATTTAAAATTTCATTTAATCCTTTCAAGACTAAATTTTCGTCTGCAAAGGTGGCATTTTTTAATTTGCTTTCAAAATAAAAAGCATATCCGCCTGTTAAAAAACTAAAAACCTGCGCATTTTTGTTGTATTCATCCAGATACGAATCCAATTCGCGAACGATTCCGTTGATAACTCCCGAACGAATGGCTGTCGTTGTATCGTAGCCCAAAACGGGCAATTCGCCGGATGTATCAACCAAAGG
>JAITXK010000180.1 GCA_031284765.1 Candidatus Symbiothrix sp. | reverse complement strand
GCAAAACGTTTCGCCTCGGTCATCAGATGATTTGAAATTTCGGGTTCATGCGCATTGCGCGAGCCGTTGTTATAAGCCGTTTGATAAAAATCGGTCAACTCGTTGTACAAGTCAATTTTTCCTTCTTTCTCTTTTTCCAACAAGCCGTAAACGAAATGACGGGTATAAGGTACATTCACATCGCCCGAACCGCCGCCGCCTTTCACATAATCCACTTGATTGATGCCGAACAAGGCGATTTTCGCCCCGTGCGCCAAAGGCAGCGTTTGATGATTATTTTTCAATAAGACCGTACCTTCGTGCCCAGCCAAGCGAGCAAATGCAGGATTCCCCTCAGCAGGCTCTGCCATAGCGATAATAGGGAGCAATCCTCCCGCAAGTATAAACATTGTTTTTATAAATCGATTCATTCTATAAATGTGTTTTTATTTTCCAAATAAAGTAATTTCTCCTATCCCCGCTCTGCCTTCGGACACGGCGGTTACGACCACTCGCAGGTAATGTATTTTTTTGTTGATGACCACCGGTTTGAAGTCGAAGCCGGTAGATTCACGTTCGTAAAGCGTTTCCCATTTTTCGCCATCGCTTGATACCTCAATTTTGTGCTGATACGCCGAACTGTCTTTTTGAAAGAAGATGCGGCAGGCGGACACAAATTCGGTCTGTTGCAAGGTCAATGTGATGATTTGCGGCAAGCGGTCGTTGTCGGTAATCCACCAAGTGCCGTCATTGCCGTCGATGCTGTTAGAAGCGGGATACAAGGCTTGACTGCCTGTCGCTTCCACTTGTTGGATAGCGATTTGGGGCTTAGACAAGATACTCTTTTCCCAAGTAGTAGGTTTGACGACGACATTGTCATCTTCATTGCCTTGGAAAGCGGAATGGATGCCGTCGGGCACGAATGTGCCTTTGAACGGTTGGCTGTTGATGTGTGCCTGAGCACCTGCAAGTCCATTAGACGAGGCGGCAACCGTGATTTTCCCGGCACGTTTGCTTGTTCGTATTAAGGCGTAGCCGATGCCAGCCTCCACTTGTTGATGTTCGACTGCGATACGTTCCACACCTTTGCCAATTAATACGCCTTCGCCTTCTACTGTAATATGAATGGTGGCGTTGGAATGGTTGACTATCGTTCCGTTTTTATCGCATATTTTGAAATAGACCGGAAACATATCGCTACCGTCGGCAATCGGTGCAATATCCTCATCGTGAATCACGATTTCGATATGGTCGGCAGCTTCGGGCGTGCGAATACTGTGTGTAACTATGACTTGGTCGTTGACTAAACCTTCGGCTTTCAGTTCGCCCGCCTCGTAATTTTTGGCATTGAAAATAAAAGCGGGACTTCCTCCTTTGTCCACAACATACGGACAAGCAAGCCGCTGTTCTTCGCGGGTTTGAACGCCGAGCAGTTTGCCGTTGCGGTACAATTTCACTTTGTCGCAATTGGAGAAAACCGTAATATCCGTTGTGGAAGACGGGTCTTTGGGCGCATCGTTGTAGGAAGCAATGTGTATCATCGCGCCTTCAAACAGACCGGCTTGGGAGATATTTCTGTCACGCATACTTTGCATCAGATAATATAGAAATTTGGGATAGCGGTCCATATCCACGCCACCGCAATATTCGGTTTCGTCTTCGCAACCACGAGCAAAGTCCATAAAGTTCCACATGAAATGACCGCCCATGCGGGGATTAGCATCCAGCATACACCAGTCGAAATAGCCGTCGCCGTTGAGTTGGCGAAGGTGGCTACGACATTGTTTCATCAGTTCATATTCGCCTTCAATACGTCCGGCACGAGGTTTTTCGCCCACCCCATCGCCCCATTCACGGGTAAAGAGCGGTTTCACGGCAATCAAATCTTCCGGATAATTGCTCATCACATTGCCGTCGTGTGGGAACTTGGAGACTTGTTTGTAAAACGCATCGTAATAGGCTTCTTTATCCTCGTTGCCAAAATAGTCGCCAACGGTGTACATCTGATTGCCCGGATATTCAGCGTGAGCGATTTCCTGCAAGGCTTTTGCCAACGCCACCGGATAGCGCGATTCGTTCAACGCCATTTCCCACAGGATAACGGACGGATGATTGCGGTCGCGACGAATCATATTGCGCCCCACATCGAACAAACGATTGATAAAAATCGAATCGGAATTGAAATATTGCCAGCCGGGAATACATTCCACAACGACCAATCCGTATTTGTCGCAAGCATCCAAAAAAGCGGGGTCGTGAGGGTAATGAGCCGCACGAACGGCATTGAATCCACCTCGTTTGATGTTGATGACGTCACGTTCCTGCATCGAATTGGAGGCTGCATCGCCAATGTTCGGAAAGGCTTGATGACGGTTGGCGCCTCGCAAAAATAATTTTTCGCCGTTGATGAAAAAACCTTCATCGGTGGTGTAATGAATGGTGCGGATGCCCGTTTGGGTGTTCCGAACATCTACCGTTTTGCCCGAAACGTTAACCAGCGTTTTCAAAGTGTATAAATTCGGCGAATAAGGAGACCAAAGAGCCGGATTTTTTACCGTCAATATTTGTTCCAATGAAGTGTCCACCTGACTGTTCAGCACAAAAGGAGTTGTTTGCGAGGCGACAACTTTCCCTTTTTTGTCGAGCAGTTGCGTCAGCAGTTCCCCTTTTTGCGGCACGTTATGTTCGTTGCGGAGATGTGTTTTCACTTGTACACGAGCCTGTTTTTCAGTCACTTCGGGATAAGTAATAAAGATGCCACCATCGGCGGTTAGGTCTTCGCTCAAGGCATCGGTGATATACAGTTTATCGCTCACGGTCAGGTTGACATCACGATAGATGCCGCTGTAATAATAGAAATCCATTCCGCCCTGCGGTTTCCCCGGAGGGGTCAGCGGGTCGTGTTGTGCCGATACGCGAACGGCGAGGACATTGTTGCCGTCCCATCGAATTTTATCCGATAAATCGACCGAAAAGCCCATATATCCGCCGTGATGCGCAGTCAGTTTTTCGCCGTTGAGAAAGACATCGCAGGAGGTCATCACACCCTCGAAGTCAAGTACTATCCGTTTGCCTTTATCGGTTTTCGGCAATTTGAAATAACGGCGATACCAACCGATGCCGTCGTAGATACTGTTGCCGCCGCAGTGTTTTTTCTCCAACTGCATTACGTGAGGCACGACGGCGGGTATCCAATGCGAATCGTCCAAATCGGTTAGTTGTCCGTTGGGAAGGTCGCCCCGATAGAATGCCCAGTCGGTGTTCATATTCAGCGTGGTGCGCGGTGCATTGCCTGCGACCGATGCTTGTTGAGCGATAAAGAAAAAACAGAGGCAGAGCAAGAGCACGGCTTGTGTTTTTTTGATTGTATTTGTCATATAGAAATGAATTTAAATTATTTTCGAATATAATTATTTTTTGTCTTATTTGTTTTGCGTGCAAGAACCAAAAAAAAGTCCGCCTATTATCCATAGCGGTATCCCTATCACTATTCCTGCCAAAGTTATCTTCTCTCCACGCAGTAAAGGAAACAAAAGTACATTAAACAGATACATAAAAAGTCCCCACAGCAATCCAACTCTAATCCACTTATGGCTTTTACATGATTTCATACCGTTTTTATTTACTTCAATAGATTTTCAATTTCATCAATTAACTCTTCCCCGTTAAGATTGAAGGAAACTATTTTCCCTTCTTTATCTATCAATATTGTATGGGGGATTGCACTAACACCATATAAATTTGCAATGTCATCCTTTTGTTGTTTTCCATTGATTATTTGTATCCACGACATATTGTGCTTTTCGATGGCTTTTCGCCATTTCAATTTGTTTTCATCCAGTGAAATACTTATTATTTCCAAACCTTGGTCTTTATAATCTTCATATAGTTGAGCCAAAATCGGCATCTCTTTTATACATGGTGCGCACCAAGATGCCCAGAAATCCAACAAGATAATTTTTTTGTTTCTTATAATGTCGGCGGAATTAACCGTTCCGTTATCCGGTGTTTTTCCTGAAAAGGGAATGTATTGTTGACCAACAGCCATTTTCGGGAGATTTGCGGCTCCTTTTTTTGCATCATACTTTTGACGAGTAGTTTCAGACAGGTTGGGAAGTATTTTATCTAAATCTTCTTCGCGAAGAAACTGACAATACATTAAAAATAGATGTTCGCCTACCGGATTATTGAGGTTTTCATCAATAACAGCAAGAATATTTTTACGAATACTTATTGCGCAATTACGCATTTCATTTACATATTCGGACATTTCGGGGTCTCCTATATTAAGACTTCCGCTCATCATCGATTCTCCAAATTTTGCTAATTGCATAGCAGGAATAAAAATACTGTCCGCCAATAAATTGTTTAAATAAGTGCCTTGTGCGTAAGCATATCCCCCTCCTTTAATATCCTCCTTTTGATAACGATACGTTATCGCTCCGGGTTCGAGAACCACCCATCCTCCTATCGTTGGATGCACATCCGACCAAATGGAGTATAATTCTTTCGTATTCTTGGCGATTCCTTTCAACAAGAAGTTCCCTTTCTGTACAAATGCGCTATCCGCAGAGCCCACAGACGTTCCGATAGGCGTCATATAAACATATACATTGTCAATACTATCCGGTAATGTACCCACGATAGTATATTCCAATTCATGCTGAGCAAATGACAGAAATGAATTTGCCATTAACACTAAGTATAAAAAAAACTTTTTCATCATTTTTATATTTTTTACTGCAATTACTCAACAACGGTATACATAATCACTATCTGATTCAACAAAGTTAGTTATCATTCCTTAAATTCCAACCGTAGCTCTTCTTTCATTTGATGTGTGGTATTCCCGTCTTTATA
>JAITXK010000174.1 GCA_031284765.1 Candidatus Symbiothrix sp. | reverse complement strand
TGAGAAGCCTCCAGCGACTTTGTAATCGCGCTGATTTCCGAGGATTCTATTTGCTCAATACTCGCATCAATTTCTTTTTTAAGACGGGAAGTAAAAGGAATCATAAGTCGGCGCCTTTCTCCTTTCCCAATACTTTTTTGCCGTCAGGCGACAGAATAAAGTTATCGGTTCGTTCCTTTGCCGCTCCGCTTCCGGGCATTGTATAACTGTAACAGCATTTCACCACCACTGATACTACTTCGGTAAGACTACGTCCTTTGTAAAGGTCAGAATAAGCTGCGGGCAGGTTGTGCAACGAATCAATCCGCGTCTGTGTCGCTGCGATGTTTCGGTTCAATTGGTCATCCACCGCTTGTTTGGCGTATTTCGCCGACTCGTTGTCTTTCAGCAAGCTGTTGAAATAGTCGAGTGTGCACTGCTGCGAGGCAATTTGCTCGTCGCATGACTTTTCAAATTCAGCTTGCAGCAGTTTCAGGCTGTCGGCTACGGTTATATCCGCAGTCTTTTCAATCGAAAGAGTTTTGAATTTACAGTCCGTCCATGTTCCACGCCTGTTGCTCTGCACATAATTGGCGATTGCTTTCTCGTAAATGCTCTGTTTAGAGGTGCAGGCTGACGAAAGTAATAAGACTGTCAATGCAGCGATAAGATTTACTTTTTTCATATTCTCATTTATCAATATCAGATTAAATACCTATGTAACTTAGCCAATTATTATCCCGTCCTCATTTCGATAACCCTGTCCGATGCTTTGGCAAAATCATTATCATGAGTGACCACAATGAAGGTTTGCCTAAAATGATCATGCGTGATTTTATTTAAAAATATCGAATACTATTTGAGCGTTTCTACTATCAAGATTATCGGTTGGTTCGTCGCACGTAATGATTTTGAGATTGTTTATCAAAGCCCTTGTGATAGCAATCCATTGTTTTTGGCCACCTGAAAATTTTGATGGTGGTTTCAATGCCTACTCCCTAAGGCCGAGTGTTTCTAATTTTGGTAGGCTTGCGCTTCGATTTTCGCCCGACTAAATTGACATCTCATTCTATACTCACTCTTGTGCAACAACCTGTTTTTTCTTCTTTGAAAACTTCTCTTTCATTCTTTCCAACAGGTAATATACCAAAGGAACAATAATTAACGACAGAAACATCGAACTCAGCAGCCCGCCAATCAATACCCAACCCAATCCGTTTTTCCATTCTGCCGCCGAACCTTTGGCAATAGCGATGGGAACCATCCCGACAACCGTAGAAATAGTCGTCATCAAAATGGGGCGAAAACGCTGTTGGGTTGCCTGTAGCAATGCTTCTTTCACTTCCACTCCTTTATTTTTTAATTGAATGGCAAAATCTACAACTAAGATGGCATTTCGTGAAACCAAGCCAATGAGGATAATAATACCAAGCAGGGATAAAAATCCGAAGGCTTGCATGGTTAATCCGAGGGTGTAAAACACACCGATAATGGCCAACGGAATGGAAAACAGGATGGCGAAAGGATAGAGGTAACTATTGTACAACAGCACCAAAATCAAATAGACCAACAGCAATGATGTGACAATTGCAGTCAGCAGGCTACCGAATCCTTCGGCTTGGTTTTCCATATCTCCGCCGTACACAATTTGAACGGACGATGGAAGGTTCAGGTTTTTGATGGCAGCCGTCACGTCGTCACCTACATCACCCGACGGGCGACCGATTACCTGACTACTGATAGTAAGCGAATTGGATCGATTACGCCGCTCTAATTTGGTCGGACTTTCACTTTCAGCAATCGTGGCGATTTGTTTTAATTTTATTTCCTCGCCCGCACTGTTGATAATCGTGAAATTTCCAATGTCCGCTTTACTTTTGCGGTTGGAGGCATCTAAGCGGATGCCAATATCGTATTCCTTGTTATTGTCCCTGAATTTGGCGTCAGTATTTCCTGCAAACGAGTTGTTTAAAGCTTCGCCCAAGCCCGATTGTGAAACGCTCAGACGTGCCATTTTCTCACGGTTAAGCGTAATGGTAATTTCGGGATTTCCAGCTTCGACCGAAATTTGCAGGTCGGATGTTCCCTGAATTTTTCGCAATGCTTCCGCAATTTGTCCAGATGCCGTAAAAATGCTGTCTAAATTATTTCCCAATATAAAAATCTGAATGGGTGCTTCATCGGCATCACCCATAATACTGCCCGGCATCGTGGTGACTTCGGCATCCACGATATAGCGTTGCAACAGTAGTTTGATTTGATGGGCGTAATCCTCGGCAGTTACCTTGCGGTCTTTGTAGGCTGTCATTTTGACGCTGATTTGTGATTTGTTAGCTTGTGCTTGTCCGTTTTCTTCCATGCCAACAGTCGAAAATATAGAAGTAACCAAGTCTTGCTGTTTTAATAATTCTTCAGCTTGCAGGGTTACCAAATTGGTTTGTTCCACAGTTGCATCTTTCGGCAGTTTCAAATCCACATAAAATTCGCCCACATCGCCCGAACTTATAAACTCGGTTCCTACAAATCCTGTAGCGACAAGGCCGATAGATGAAATAAACAATAAAGTAGTGATACCAAATACAATCAATTTATGGCTCAACGACCATTGCAACAAGTTCTTCATTTGAAGTGAAAAACCGTTTATTAAATTCTCAAACCAATGGACAAATTTTCCGAAAATATTTTTTGAACTAATCGTTTCCAATGTGGAAAATCGCGATGACAACACCGGAATAATGGTAATCGAAATCAATAAACTGACAAGCGTTGCCGATGCCACTACAATAGAAAATTCCCTTAAAAACATACCTGCCATGCCTTCTACAAATGCCATCGGAACAAATACCACGGCAAGTACAAGGGTAAGCGTGACAACAGAACCTGCAATTTCCTTTACACCATCCAAGGTTGCCTGAATTTTTGTTTTGCCCATTTCCAAATGGCGGTGAATGTTTTCAATAATCACGATGGCATCATCGACCAGAATACCGATAACTAACGAAAGCGCCATCAACGTCATCAAATTGAGTGTGCAATTTGTGAGATACATCACGGCAAAGATGGTAATCAGCGAAGTCGGAATAGCAATCATCACAATGAGCGAATTGCGAAAACTGTGCAGAAATAAAAGCATGGCAGCGGCTACGAAAAGAATTGCCATCAACAAATCTTCAATCACCGAATGCGTGGCTGCAAGCGTGAAATCACTCGAATCACGCGGAATTTGAAATATCAGCCCTTTGTCTTTATATTGTTCTTCAATTTGGACTATTTGATTTTTTACCTCGCCGGAAACTGTCATCGCATTGGCATCCAACTGTTTTTGAACGGACAGTCCAATGGAATTGACCCCGTTGTAACGATAAATAGTCATAACGTCCTTTTCGCCATCACTGACAAAAGCAATGTCCGAAACTTTCACAACCGAACCGTCGTCAAATGTTTTTACAACAAGATTTTCAATGTCTTTCAGGTTCTGATATTTGGCTGAAAGGCGGATGAATACCTGATTGCCGTTATCATTGATTTTACCCGTCGGATAATCCGTATTGGACATTATCAAAATATTGGAAACTTCGACAATCGACAAGTCGTAAGCTGCCAAGCGCTGTTCATTGATATTCACCTGTACTTCCCGTTCCCTACCGCCGATAAGGTTGATGCGGGCAACTCCGGGAATACATTCAAACAACGGCTGAATATCATTTTTCATCAGGTCGTACAACTGCGCTTCATCCAAATTGGCTGTGGCGCTCAGATTCATAATCGGAAGTTCGTTCATGTCAAAAATATCCACTGACGGTTCGCGTACCATCAACGGAAGGTCGCTGCGGACAGCATTAACTTTTCGTTGGGCATTTTGCGCCGTGACATTGATATCCGTACCGTCTTTAAATTCGACGACGATATACGAAAATCCTTCCATCGACGAGGTGTTGATATTTTTAATATTTTCGAGGGAAGCCACTGCGTCTTCGATTTTTTTGGAGACGGAACTTTCCACTTCCTCCGGCCCCGCTCCGGAATACACCGTGGTGATGGTAATAACCGGAAATTCCATTTTGGGAAATAGTTCCTGACTCAAACGGTTGTACGAAAACAGTCCGAAGCCAAGTAGGACGGTGAAAAGAACAACGACAATGGTTGGTCTGTTGATGATTGTTTTTAATAGATTCATAGCCGTTTTATTTAATGATTTGAATATCTCTTCCGTCCAGCAAATTGATTTGCCCCGAAACCACTACCTTGTCGTTCAGGCTTAGTCCGGCAGTAACTTCCACGAAGTTATCGGCAACTTTTCCAATCGTGATTTTTTGTTTGTAGGCTTTATTGTCTTTGATAACATACACTTCCGGCGTTTGCAGGCTTTCAATAATTGCCTTGCGGTTGATTACCATTTTTTTATTACCGGAAATTTGTTCGGGAATAATTTGTGTGGAAACATACATGCCTGATTTCAACAAATCGGCACGTTTGTCCGTAATCAGGATTTCAACCTGATAACTCAATCGATTGTTCCCTTTGGAACTGATTACATCTACTATTCCATCAAACGTATGATTGGGCAAAATATCTGTTGTCAGCACCGTTTTGTCACCTTTCCTGACTCTGTACATTTCGCTCTCAGTGATGCTCACAATAGCTTTCAGACCGGAAGGGTCAACGAAATCTGCCACTTGTGTTCCGGGACTAAGCAATGTGCCTTCTTCAAAATAATCGGTTTCCAATATGCCGTTTACGGGCGAAGTCAGGGTTGTATTGGCTAACTGTTCTTTTAGTTCCACCACTGCCCGTTGTGCTTCGCGGCTGGTGATTAAGATTGATTCATATTCCCGTTGGGTTACTGCACCTGATTCTGCCAGTTTTTTGTATCGTTCCACATCTTTGGCAGCATTAGCAAGATTCAGTTCCGCCAATCCAAGCATTTCGCGAATGACTGCGTTTTCGACTTGTGCGATGACGGTTCCTTTACCCACCCGGTCGCCTGCCTTCTTGTATTTTTTCAGAACGATTCCCTGTATTTTGGAATACAGCGTCACTTCGTTGCAGGCATTTATTCGCCCGTCCACCATAATCGTGTTGTCGGCATTAAAATATTTCACGCTGTCCACCCTCACAAGTACCGTTGGGTTTATTTCAAAAGAACGTTCGGCTTTTTCTTCCATTTCATTTTTGTTGGATGCCAATCGCCATCCCATCAAACCAATGACTGCTACGGCAATCACGATATTCCTAACTGTTTTTGTTTTCATTTTTCTTATTTATTTTGATTGACTAATTCGTTTAATGTTCCTTCGGATTTCATTAAATCCAATACGGTTTTCCGGTAATTTACCAACTCGTATGTGTAGGCGGTTTGCGCTATCCGGTACGATTTTTCGGTGTCCAGCAAATCGGTGATGCTGTACAGTCCTTCCTGATACAGCGAGATTCCTTGTTGGTAGGTTTTCTCTGCTACTTCCACATTTTCGCGCTGTGCATTGACCGAACGGTAATTGACCAGCAACTGTAACGCTGCATTTTTCCGGTTACTTAAAATCGTTTGACGGGCTTGTTTGATGTCTTCTTCAATTCTGCTTAACCGGAATTTCGATTGGTTGATTTTGTTGTGTTTTATCAATCCGTCGAAAATCGGAACAGAAAGGCTCACGCCGATGTATGTGCCGTTCGACCAAAAATTGCTGTTTGACCAATTTAGTTTTTCCGATTCAAAATGGTAGCCCGATGAAGCCACGAAAGACAACGAGGGCAGGTAAGATTGTTTCAGTTGACGAATTTCCAATAGGTTTACATTTTTCTCTTTATCTAAAATTTGCAATTCGATTTTGTTGGATAGTTCGGATTCGTCATTGCCTACCAAAACGGGTTGCGGTATTGTCAGGTCGATATTTTCTTCCAATTCCAGTTCCGATTCAATGGGCATTCCCATCAGTATTTTCAGATAATTTTTTTGTTGCACAATCGTGGCAAACGTTTTTTCGATTTCCACCTGAATGTTGCTGATGTTGACTTTCATGCGGTTCAAATCAATTTCACGGGTTATGTTTTGTGCCACCTGCATTTCCATTTTGCGGTAAATAGAATCGGTAATGGCAAGCGTTTCCCGATTGTTTGCCAAGAGCTGTTGCGAATAAATGATGTCATAGAAAGCATTGCCGATACTGAAAATCAAATCTTCCTGTGTCATACTCTTTTTCAATACCGCCACTTCTTTGGCATTTTTACTGATTTTGATTCCGGTAAACAAACCGGTATCGAATATGACCTGATTTAAATCGACACCTACATATGTAGTGTATTGAGTACCCATTTCGACAGGGAATAAGGTTCCGGGGTCCCCGATAATTTCTCCGGGCATCATAGTTGATGCCAATTTCAGATTGTCCGTCAGCGAGGTATTTCCATTCAATTGCGGCAATAATGCGCCTTTGGCTTCTTTATAGCCTGCGGCAGATTCTGCGACGTCATACGTTGACTTATGTATTTCATAGCTGTTTTTCAAGGCATAATTCAAACAATCCGATAGTTTGAGCTTGGCGAAAGGTGTTTCCTGCGCCATGATTCCCGCGTGAATACCGCATAGTAATAAGGCGGAAAGAAGGGTTGATTTTAGCATTTTGATTTTCATCTTAATTGTTATTAAACCGACCGTTTGGTCTATGATTGGATAAAAAAATTTAAGCGTAAATAAATTCGTTATATAATTCTGCTAACCGTTTACGAAGATGCACAACGGCGTAATGTTTTCTGGAAAGCAATGTATTGACAGGTACTCCGGTCGTTTTGGAAATATCTTTAACTGCAATACCATCCAATTCCGTTAATTCAAATATTTCGCGTTGTTCGGGCGGTAACTCCGAAAGAGCATTCTCCAACTCTACCCAAACCATTGAACGCAAATACTCCGCTTCGGGCGAAGGGGAAGTGTCGTTGCCAAATAGAATTTCAGAGAAATCTATCAGTACATCATCGTCTCTTTCATCATCGGCATAAACGGGTAACGCTTCTTCCTTTTTCTTGAGTCCTCTGTTGATAATCAGGTTTCGAGCCACACGGTATAGCCACACTGAAACCTGTTCAATCGGATTCATCAGGGTGTCTGCTTTCACCAATTGATAAAAGACATCCTGTAGAATATCGTCCGCGTCTTCCTTTCTTGAAACCCGTTTACGGATAAACGCTTTCAGGCGCGGTTGATATTCTACAATCAGTTTTTCTACGTTTTGCTGTCCGGGATTATTCATCGTTTTTATGGGAACGGTCATCCGCATTAAAATCATCATCTCCGAAAAAATCCATCCTGCCAAACATTCCTCTATGCATGTGTTCGTGCCTTTTCCTGACGAATTCTTTTCGTTCTTCGGGTGACATTTTCATCCATTTTTCACGAATGGGATTACCTTTTCCGAAACCACCAAACAGACCACCATGCATATCGTGATGCATTCCATGAGCAGCCCACATTTTTCCTCCACCGATTCCGCCAAACAATATACGGATAAGTGCCAACAAGCCTAATGCTTGCCAAAAGTTGATGGTTGTCCATCCAAGAATATCGGGCAGTAACGCATTCCACAACAACATAACGATGGCGCTGAATCCGGTAACGGCTGCCAACATCATCAATATGATTTTAAAACCTCTTGCTTTCATAATATTTCGTTTTAATGTTTTACTTTTTTGTTTGTTTGCCGAGAGCGCTCTCTACTTATGCTGACAGATGAAAAAGAAAAATATTTTATGGAATAGGAAATTTTTTATTTTTATCTATTTTGAGCAACTTAACCAGTACAAGTAATCCCAAACCTTGCACCATCAGCATGATAATTACTACGACAACGGTCAGGAAAACAATCGTATCCCGCAGGGGAAATGCGCTGCTATCGGCCATTAGCAAAGGCAATGACAAGGCGGCTGCTAACGAAACAATGCCCCGCATTCCCGACCAACCGATAATAAGGCTTTCTTTCCAACCTAAAGCCTGTATGTCTTTTAAATCTTCTATCTGTCTCTTTTTTCGCTCATAAAAGGCAGGATGTTTTTCTTTCAAGGCAGCCATTTGTTTTTCCTCTTTGGGATTGTTGGTTTTTTGTCCGCCAAATAAAAACGGGTACTTTCTTTTTATGGAAGTCATGCGCTTTTCGATGTTGAATTTATGTCGGATAACAATAAGTACACGGATGGCGAGCGCAACAAAGAATATCAGAAAAGCACAGACAATAAGCAACTCAATGGATTCTTCATTTTGAATACTTCTTAAAACTGCCGGAAATTCCAAACCAATAAATATAAATACCAACCCGTTGAGCAGAAATATACTGGTATCCCAAACCGATTTGGACTGTATTTTGGCTTGCTGCGAAAACAATTGGTCTTTGTGTTGCGCTGCAATTAAACCTGCCGTAACAACCGAAATTACGCCCGAAACATGAAATTCTTCGGCAATCAGATAAGCCACAAATGGGAGCAAAAGATTCAAACTGACCAACACTGTACTGTTCAACCGGATTTTCTTTACTACGACAGCGAAGACAAGCCATAAAATGAAACCAACGATGCATCCGCCACCAAGGGAAACAACAAACATCAATCCGGCTTTCCACGGAATAAACGAACTTCCTGCTACCGCTGCTACCGCAAAACGGAAAGCAACCAATGCCGAAGCATCGTTGATCAAACTTTCGCCTTCGAGTATGGTGCATGCACGATGTGGTAAACCCAATCCTTTGGTTACGCCTGCGGCGGCTACCGCATCGGGCGGTGAAAGTATCGCCCCAAGCACAAACGCCAACGGCCAAGTCATGCCGGGAATACAATAATGCGCCACAACAGCAATGCCTATAGTAGTAACAAAAACCAACGTAATCGCTAATAGGGAAATGGTAGGCAGGTTGGCTCTGAAATCTTTAAAGGATATATTGTAAGCCGCATCGTATAGCATGGGTGGTAGGAATATCAGAAAAACCACTTCGGGATTGATTGCTATCCAGTGAAATCCGGGAATAAATCCGAAAGCAATTCCTGCCGCCAATAACAAAATGGGATAAGGTAATTTCAATTTGGATGCCACGGGTACTAATCCTATTGAAACAGCCAACAAAATAATAATGATACTATATGATTCCATGTATTTAAAATGAATTACGTTCTACGTATGCTGACAAGTGAAAACTTAAAATATTTATTTTAATTGCATTTAAGCCGACCGTTCGGTCTGCTATTAAGTGAAAAAGGCCTACAATCAGATTTTACATGCTATTCTTTTTGTAATAATTTATACAAGTGACCCCATCCTTGTTTAATACCCTTCAATGACTCTTCCTCATCGGAAGTAGACATCTTGTTTAAAACGATGCCATCACTAATATTCAAAAACATCGCAGCGATGTCTTTATTCGGGAAGTTTGCTTTAATTTCTTTGTTTTTCTTTGCTATAGCAACAATGTTTGACCACGCATCAATTTCCGTTTTTCGTTGAGCCTTATGAATATCCATAAAGGAAGGAATTTTACGAATTGCTTCCGAAATAAAACCAAACAGGTTTGTTTCGTTTCCCGCATCTTCAATGTCGTAAGGTGAATTAGCCAACTTATCCAAATAGACCTTACAAAAATCTTTGAGAGATGTTTGGGGGAAATTGCTATAATCTGTGACGATAATATGGCTGTAAAAATACTTCACTACCTCTTCAAACACCGCTTCTTTACTTGCAAAGTAGTGGTAGAAAGCGCCTTTCGACAAGCTTGTCTTTTCAACAATCTCTTTCATTGTCACCTCTTTGAAACTTTTCTGCATAAAGAGTTTTAGGGAAGTCATCAAAATATAATCTTTTGTATCTTTCATAAACCGACTGTTTGGTCTGTAAATATACGAATAGATTTTAAATTATGAAAAAAATCCATGAAGTTTTTTGACTTCGTATTTTACATATAGATGAGTATGTTTACATTTTCTTTTGATACTCAACCATTAAAACACCTGAATTATAGGGTATGCTTCTGATCAATTCCCATTTCGATTCTTTGGGTTGTTCCAGGAACAAGGGAACTCCTTTGCCAAGAATAATAGGAATATAAGCAACTCGCATTTCATCGATCAAAGCCGCAGCGAGCAGCATTGAAATTAATTCACCTCCACCAACCAACCAAATATCGTTTCCTTGCTCATCGCGTAAGGCAGATATCGTTTCAATTATATTCTCTGTAATGAAACGAATATTTTCCGTTGCACCCCAATCGTGTCGGGAAACTACATAGGTCATTTGTTCCGGGTATGGCCAGATTACGTCCATGTTTAATAACTCACGGTAAGTCCGTCCACCCATAATAACCGTATCGACGGAAGCCAATAGGTCTTTGTATCCGTAATCTGTTTTTTCGGGGTTCGGAAATCCGGTAAGCCATTCCAGTCCGCCGTCGGGTTCTGCAATTCGCCCATCAAGCGATGTAGCGATGTAAAGGATAATCTTTTTCATATTTTCTATTTTACGTGTTTTCTACTTTCCATTTTTGGTCGTCAGTAACACGTAAAAAAGAAGCGTGGGACTCACAACCATCCCGCCGCGAGGTACTGGAATACCTAAGAGGAAACAGAAGCAAGCCCACGCCATACCGTTGGTATAGCATGAACATTGCTGTATTCCTCTTGTCTTGTAAATTTCCAGTTTTCGCGACAGGGTTCAGCGACATCATGTATTTAATCGAACGACATAAAGGTCGTCCGGCTCTTTCTAAACTTATGCAAAGATAGTGATGTTTTAGAAAACAGCCGGAGAATTGGGGTTTAAAACTGGAGTAGCGTCCGACGTGTGAGTAAACGAAAGAGATTGCAAAGGGGAAACGGGATAAGAATATATTTGAGAATATGAGGATTATTTTGTAACTTTGTGTCAAGTTAAGTCGCTCTTTGTATTGTGCAAAAATGAAGCAAATTAACGAGATTCGCTCGTTTCTAAATCGTTACCTATTAAGAATTTTATTCTTGTAACTTGCTTATCTATAGGTCAAAAAGCTGAATCCTGTGTCTTCTCATGTGGAAAATCAGTTTCCGCTC
This sequence comes from Candidatus Symbiothrix sp., assembly GCA_031284765.1. GTDB lineage: Bacteria > Bacteroidota > Bacteroidia > Bacteroidales > Azobacteroidaceae > Azobacteroides. The sequence goes on along the minus strand of JAITXK010000174.1, from coordinate 263 downwards.
GATACTGCAAAGGCGGGCGATTATTTTCAGATTCTTGTTCAACCTTCCACAACTAAGCATGGGCAAGAGTTTACCGTCTTTGGCAATACCTCTGTATTTTTCGATAATCTGTTTGGGTAAGTCCAATAATGGAATTTCACAGGGTGTACCTGTTTTCTGACGGGTTGTTCTTATCCATAAAATACCGTCATCGGCTTTTACAATATGTTTGGGTGTCAGATTGCAAATATCCCGGAAAGCCAATCCCGTAAAAACGGAAAACA
>JAITXK010000147.1 GCA_031284765.1 Candidatus Symbiothrix sp. | reverse complement strand
CACCGCATTCCATGTATTATAAGTAATCCCATTCACGGTGAGGGCTTTTGTGCCGTCCATCAGCAGGTCGTTGCTTGTTATGTCTGATTGAGGCTCCTTGGTGATGTCAATAAATCCCGACACGTGAATCACATCATTAGCATCCGCCACGGTAAAAGCCCGGCTGATGGTGGCAAAGGGGGTGGCGGCGCTCAAGCCATCGTTGGTGTCCGCACCGGAAGCTGAGAGATAAAGGTCTTTCGCTTGGAGTAACGTACATGACATACAAAGTATAGCGCATGCAAGTCTAAAAGAGAATTTTTTTTTCATGGTAATTTAATTTTAATGTGAATAATAGTTGTGAATAATAAATTGCAGCAAAGTTAAATGCCACTAATTAAGTTTGTGCTTAATTTGCGCTTAATTTGTACTTTAATTTGCGCTTAAATTGAAAAGATTCATTAAGTCTGATATTAAGCATTCGTGTGGTGTGGATGCCGAACGATGGATTGTAAGTTTGCAGGATGGGATTTTGTTTTCGCTATAATACCCCGCTCGGCGAAGGCTCTTGTTCTAAAATCAAAAAAAAAACGTACCTTTGGGCTTCAATTTTAAAATAAAACAATATGAAACCCACATTATTTGTACTGGCTGCCGGTATGGGTAGCCGTTATGGCGGACTGAAACAATTAGACGGTTTAGGCCCCAACGGAGAAACCATCATGGACTATTCGATTTTTGATGCCGTGAGAGGCGGATTCGGAAAGGTCGTTTTTGTCATTCGCGAGTCGTTTGAACAGGACTTTCGCGAAAAGATACTGAAGAAATACGAGAACGTGATTCCGGTAGAAGTCGTTTTTCAGGAATTGGATAAATTACCCGCCGGCTTTACCGTCAGTCCCGACCGCACCAAACCCTGGGGCACCAATCATGCCGTGATGATGGGAAAAGACGTGATTCACGAACCTTTCGCCGTCATTAATGCCGATGATTTTTACGGCAGAGAAAGTTTCAAAGTGTTAGCCGATTTCCTTTCTTCGGTTACAGGCAAGCAAAACGAATATGCCATGGTAGGTTATCGCGTGGGCAATACCTTGTCCGAAAGCGGTTCCGTTGCCCGAGGCGTTTGCGAAACCAATGACGGCAGCAACCTGACCGGCGTGGTGGAACGCACCGCTATTGAATGTATTGACGGCGAAATCCAATTCACCGACGAAAACGGCAACAAAGTGGTGCTGAACCAAAACACCCCCGTTTCGATGAATATGTGGGGCTTTACACCGGAATATTTCGCTTATTCCGACAGCATGTTTGTCGATTTCCTCCAAACCAATCAGGAAAACCTTAAGGCGGAGTTTTTCATTCCGCTGGTTGTCAATCAACTGATTGTTGACGGGAAGGTGACGGTGAAGGTACTGGATACTCCTTCCAAGTGGTTCGGGGTAACGTATGCGGCCGACAGACCTTCGGTGGTGGCTAAAATTCAGGAATTGATTGACAAGGGCGAGTATCCTTCCAAATTATTCTAAGGAATGTTTTCAGTAGAAAATCTAACTGTTTCCTTCGGAAGTTTCAATCTTTTAGATGACATCGGTTTTGTGGTTGATAAAAAGGACAAAATCGCATTGGTCGGCAAAAACGGCGCCGGTAAAAGTACGCTGTTGAAAATTTTTGCCGGCCTTTACGAGCCGAGCAAAGGCCGTGTTTCGATGCCCAAAGAGGCGACTATCGGCTATCTGCCCCAACAGATGAATGTATCGGACGAACGGACCGTGCGCGAAGAAGCCGCTCTGGCTTTCGAACACATCCACCGGATGGAAACAGAATTAGACCGGCTGAATGTGGCTTTAACCGAAAGGACCGACTATGAATCCGATTCGTATCATCAATTAATCGACCACGTCACGCATTTAAGCGAACGCCTCGCCATGGAAGGCTCCGCCAATGTTCAGGCCGAAATAGAAAAAACACTCACCGGCTTGGGATTCCTGCGCTCCGATTTCGACCGCCCCACCAACGAGTTCAGCGGGGGATGGCGCATGCGTATCGAATTGGCAAAAATCTTGCTGCGCAAACCCGACATTCTGTTGTTGGACGAGCCGACCAATCACCTCGACATCGAATCCATTCAATGGTTGGAAAACTTCCTCTCCACGCAAGCGAATGCTGTGGTGCTGGTTTCGCACGACCGCGCATTTATCGACAACGTTACCAAACGCACCATCGAAATATCCCTCGGCAAGACTTACGATTACCGCGTGAATTATTCCAAATACGTGGAACTGCGAAAGGAACGCCGCGAACAACAATTACGCGCCTACGAAAATCAACGCAAACAAATCGAAGAAACGGAAGATTTTATTGAACGGTTTCGCTACAAGGCCACGAAAGCCGTTCAGGTGCAAAGCCGCATCAAGCAATTGGACAAACTGGAGCGCTTGGAAGTGGATGAGGAGGATAAATCCGCTTTGCGATTGAAATTTCCGCCCGCGCCGCGTTCGGGGGCGTATCCGGTTATTGCGGAAAATTTGTCCAAACGTTACGGTGCGCATTGGATATTCAAAGAGGCTACACTTACGATTAACAGGGGCGATAAAGTAGCGTTTGTCGGCAAAAACGGAGAAGGGAAATCCACCTTGGTCAAATGTATCATGGAGCAAATACCTTACGACGGCAAACTACAACTGGGACACAACGTGAAAATCGGCTATTTCGCTCAAAACCAAGCCGACTTGATGGACGAGAAACGGACTGTTTTCCAAACGATAGACGATGTGGCAACGGGAGATATCCGCACGAAAATCCGCGATATTCTGGGCGCATTCATGTTCGGCGGGGACAATTCGGACAAGAAAGTAGCGGTCCTCTCGGGGGGCGAACGCACCCGTCTGGCGATGATAAAACTGCTGCTCGAACCGGTCAACCTACTGATTCTCGACGAACCGACCAATCATTTGGATATGCGTTCAAAAGACGTTTTGAAGGATGCTTTGCGGGAATTTGACGGTACAGTCATCGTAGTCTCTCACGACCGCGAGTTTTTGGATGGCTTGGTGGATAAAGTCTATGAATTCGGCAATCAACAAGTGAAAGAACATTTGGGCGGAATTTATGCGTTTCTGGATAAGAAGAAAATCGAAAGTTTGAATGAATTGGCTTCTTCCCCACCCCCTCTCCCGGAGGAAAAGGGGCAGGTGGAAAGTTGGGGACAGCGCAAAGAACAGCAGCGCCAACTCCGTCGCCTGGAAAAAGCCGTTGCCGATTGTGAAAAGAAAATCGAACCATTGGAGGCGGAAATCCGCGAAATGGAAGCAATGCTCGTCACGCCCGAAGGCGCTTCCAATGTTGATTTGCTGTGGAAACATGCGGATATGCAAAAAAAGTTGGAGGCCGTCATGGATGAATGGGCGGAGGCGACTGTAAAATTAGAGGTTGAGCAAGGCGCTACTTAAAGTCTCCTGACGCACCCCCCGCTCGGCGTATCGCCCCCGTTCGCACGAGGTTCTACCTCGTTCGTCCTATCCCCGCAGGCGCATAGTGCCCAAACCTTTGTCGCCGTGTGCGTCAGCGCACGGTTCATAATGCGTACACCACCCATGAGCAGCGTAGCTGCGACATTTCGCCGCTTTTTCTCCATCCATTGACGACAATAGCTATTATTTTTCAATAAAAAATTTCCAAAAACAAAAAAATATTTTTACATTTGCAACGGGTTTACGGCACAAAGTCGTTTCCCTGATTGATTATTTTTTTAACTATACTTTACTATGAACAAGGAAACCAATTCTACCAAGGGTAGATACATGGATTTACTGACGCCGATATCCAATACCTGCCGACCGAGCATTTGGGAAGAACGGAAAAAGACCGGAAGGCTATTTTTGACATTCATTGCGTCACCTCCAATCAAGAGTGGTACATCATTGAAATGCAAGTAGCCAGACAGGAACATTTTTTAGACCGGTGTTTGTTTTATTCCACTTTTCCCATTCAGAAACAAGCCAAAAGAGGGAAGAAATGGGATTACAAGTTGGAAACGCTTTATCATGTGGCCATTTTGAATTTCAAGTATTTCGACGACGAATATTACATCAGCCACCTCTCGCTACACAGGGAAGAAACGAAGGCAAAAGTATCCAGTACACAAAACATCATCATCGTCGAATTGCCCGGCTTTAAGAAGCGTTTGCAGGAATTGGAAAA
>JAITXK010000128.1 GCA_031284765.1 Candidatus Symbiothrix sp. | reverse complement strand
GCTTTCAAAAAACAATGATGACCTTAGAACGACTGCATTTCGCACAAGCGATTGTAGTATCCGTTCAAAGCCAGCAGTTCTGCATGGCTTCCCTGTTCCACAATTTCGCCTTCGTGCATTACGCAAATCCTATCGGCGTCTTTGATGGTAGAAAGTCGATGAGCAATGACCAATGTTGTCCGGTTCCGCATCAATTTGTCCAAGGCATCTTGTACTAAGCGTTCCGATTCGGTATCCAAAGCCGAAGTGGCTTCATCCAGAATCAATACCGGCGGGTTTTTCAATACGGCGCGGGCAATGCTGATTCTTTGCCGCTGTCCGCCCGAAAGTTTACAACCCCGGTCGCCGATATTGGTATCGTATCCGTTTTCCGATGCAATGATAAATTCGTGGGCATTGGCGATTTTGGCTGCTTCTTCTACTTGTTCTTTTGTCGCATTTTCAACGCCGAAAGCAATGTTGTTGAAGAAAGTATCATTAAACAGGATGGCTTCCTGGTTGACAATTCCCATCAATTGCCGGACGTCATGCACTTTGGCTTGGCGAATATCGATTCCGTCTATGCTGATATTCCCTTCCTGCACATCGTAAAAACGAGGCAATAAATCGGCCAGAGTAGATTTTCCCGAACCGGACTGACCTACCAAAGCCACTGTTTTCCCCTTTTCGATGGTCAGACTTACATTTTTAATCACCCAGTTTTCCCTGTACTTAAAGCGGATGTTCTTGTATTCGATTTGCTTGCTCAGTTGGATAGGTTGCGGGCGCTCCGGGTCTTTGATGTTATTTTCCGCACTCAATATCTTATCTACCCTATCGACAGATGCCAAGCCTTTCTGAATGGTATAAGCCGATTTGGTTAATTCTTTAGCCGGATTAATCAGCATATAAAAAAGAGTCAGATAAAGCATGAATCCGGATGCTTCGAAGGTACTGCTGTCCGACAGAATCAGCGAACCACCATACCAAAGGACTATGGCAATGGCGATAGTTCCCAACAACTCACTTACCGGATGCGCCATTTGTTGCCTGCGGAAAATTCGCATAGTCGTGTTTCTAAATTCGTCGTTTCCTCGATGGAATCGGTCTGAAATCTTCTTTTCCGCATTAAACGCTTTGATGATGCGAAGTCCGCCCAATGTTTCTTCTATCTGCGACATCAGGCCGCCCCATTGTTGTTGTCCGAGCGCAGAGCGTTTCTTCAATTTTTTTCCTATTTGCCCCATGATATAACCGAAAACGGGAAGTATAACCAAAACAAAAATAGTCAGTTGCCAACTGATAAGCAACATACCGACAAAATAAATAACAATCTGTATGGGGTTTCTGAATATCATATCCAAAGAACCCATGATGGAGTTCTCTATCTCGTTTACATCGCCAGAAATACGCGCCAGAATATCGCCTTTTCTTTCTTCCGAAAAAAACGCCAACGGCAATGAAACTACTTTGTCGTTGATTTGGTTTCTGATATCCCGGACTACTCCGGTACGAAGCGGAATCATATAATAGAAGGACAGATACATGGTTACTGTTCTCAAAATAGTGGTTAATACGAGGTAAAGCACCGAAAGCGCCAAGACATAAATCGCTCCTTTCGATTGTATGATTTCCGTCATATATACATACAAATTATTCTTGAGGGCATCCTTCATGGCTTGCCAGGAGGCAAAAGAGGAAAATTGAAAATCGAAATCCATATAGGTCGTATAGACCGTTTGGTCTATTTTGAACAATATATCCAATATGGGCATAATGGCCGAGAAAGAAATAATAACCAATATGGACGACAATATCGTCATTGGAATACTCAACCACAAATATTTTTTATAGGGAGGAACAAATCGTTTCAGTAAGAATATGAAATCTTTCATTAATCTAAAAGTAAATTTTTAAAAAAGTGGTGCAAGTTAGGCAATAATTACGGGATATGCAAACTTTGTGTGTTGCTTCTCGCATTATAACGTCTTGATAAAAATGCTGAAATTGACTGAGCCATAAACCCTTTGCTGTAAAAAATACGGCAAATTAGAAAAATCATAATCTTTGGAATGTTCCATCACAAAAACGCCTTCCGGATTCAATAAACCCTGCGATAAGACCATTTCCGGTACTTGCGACAACTCTTTCAAAGCATAAGGCGGGTCGGCAAAGATAAAATCAAACGTTTGTGAAGTCGATTGGATGTATCTGAAGGCATCTCCTTTGATTGTTTCCAAGCAGTCGTCGGCCAATTTCGCTTTCACCGTTTTGATAAAAGCGTAATGGGCTGAATCTTTCTCCACGCAAACCACTTTTTTACAACCGCGCGAAAGTAATTCAAACGCGATACTGCCCGTCCCTGAAAACAAATCCAAGGCGACAGTATCTTCCAAGTCTAATAAATTGGAAACAACATTGAAAATATTTTCCTTGGCAAAGTCTGTCGTCGGACGGGCTTTGAAATTTTTCGGCGCTTCAAACCGCCTGCTTTTGTATTTTCCGCTTATAATTCGCATACGTTTTTTGATTAGGAAATGACACTTCTATTTGAGTCAAGGCTTTGCAGAGGCGTATAAACTGTTTTGCCTGTGCGTTCATTTTTCAGTTCAGTTTCCGGTAATTTACAAAATCCTGCTCTTATTTCGATTTCTCCTTGCAATGGGAGTTTCGGGATTTGATATGCACTCATATTATTATTAATTACAAATTATGATTTTGTTCTGAATAATGCTCTCGTGCAATGGCAATAGCACGTTGCAATTTTTCGCTCAATAGTTTTTTATCGGGCAATTGGGTGTAATACTGAGCCACTTTGATTGCACTATCGTCAAGCATCAAATATTCAATATGTTCGGTGTTTCCTTCCGAGCAAAGAATTAATCCTATCGGCGATTCTTCACCGGCTTTACGCTCATTTTTATTCAAATAGCGGAGATAAAGCAACATTTGCCCTTCATGTTCGGGTTTGAATTTGCCTAATTTCAAATCTATTGCCACTAATCGGCGTAATCCTCTGTGGTAGAACAACAAGTCAATATAATAGTCTGTTGAATCAATCGTAATTCTTTTTTGGCGGTCAAGAAAAGCAAAGTCCGTTCCCAATTCTTTAATAAAGGATTGAATTTGAATAAGAATAGAATCTTCCAGATCTTTTTCGCTATATACATCCGACAATCCGAGCATATCCAAAAAATAACCACTACGAAATACAACATCGGGAGTAAGCGTACTGGTTGCTTTTATTTGCTCAAGTTCTCGCTTGATTATTTCTTCCGGTTTCTTGCTTATTGCGGTTAATTCGTATAGTTGCGAATCAATTTTTTCATCTAAAGTCCTTGTGTCCCAATGTTCCAAGCGGCACATTTCCACATAGAATGAACGTTTTAATTCATCATCAATAAACATTATGGAACGAAGATGTGTCCACGTCAATTGTATACGCACTGCGTATACAATCTCCTCTTCCGAAAAAGTATACGCACTGCGTATACAATGCAGAAGTTTTCGGTCTCCCCATCCTTTACCATATCTATCAGTCAGTTTTTTAGCAAGTTGTTTAACTATTTGCTTGCTGTATTCCGCCCGCTGATTATCAAGTACCTCCTCTTTAATCCGTTTACCTATCTGCCAATTTACAATACAAGTTTCCGCATTAACGGTCGTGGCAATTTTTTGGCGAGTGGTTTCTATTAGGACGCAAACATCGGTATATAGTTGGTTATCAACGATATTGTCTATGGTTTGTGTGTTGGCAAGATTGCTGCCTTTTTTTGCGAGGGATTGCTCAGTCATATCAATTACGAATTTAAAATTACGAATTACGATTTTTCATGGTTATTTGAATTTTGCCTAAGATATTACATAGTTCTTCGGCGTCATTTAGCATACTTTCGGCTTGCTCTTTATTAAGATAATCGGTTGCTAAAAGTAATTTTATCCAATACATGGGTTCTCTTGCCTCTTTATAGGAAATGCTAAGTTTAGATAAGAAATCTTTATCTGACTGTCCGCCAATGGATTCTTCAATATTAGCACCTATTGAAGTCCCACATCGAAGCAACTGTTTTGACATAACAAATTCTTTCTTTTCTTCGCTCAAATACTTATATAGCCTCACTATCCGTATCGCAAAAGCAAATGATCTTTCTTGTATTATATTTTCTGATTTCATATCTTTTAATCTTCAATATTTACATTCATGTAATCAAATTCAAGAGATAAATTTGTTTTAATATAATCATCGTAATACCTGCCCTAATGCTTTTACAATACAATCAGCAGGATAAGAGTCTGATTTTACTTCATAGTAAGTAATGCTATCATCTTGTATCAATTTAATATCCACATAATTTTCTTCAAGTTTTACTACATTATTCGTAATTGACTATGCTGCTTTCAATATAACCCACGACAGCGACCCCAACACTTCATCCACCACATCTGCCGACCCAAAATTCCTCACTATTTGTGCAAACAGTGTGATATTTTCATCTCTTAATCCGCT
>JAITXK010000036.1 GCA_031284765.1 Candidatus Symbiothrix sp. | reverse complement strand
CCATCTGAATGGATTAGAAACTGTTTACGGGCACCTTTTCTCTGTCGAGATAGGGCGACTCGAACGCCCGGCCTCCACGTCCCGAACGTGGCGCGCTACCAACTGCGCTATATCTCGTTTGAAGCGCTGCAAAGGTACTAATAATTTGGAAATATCAAAGTAATTTTGTCAGTTTTCTTCTATTTTGAATGCGTCGGCATCTTGCCATACCGGAAACTTTTGACGAAATTGTTGGAGTTGTGTTTGAGAAATGGTAGTCGTTGCTACCGATGCTTTATTCACTTCTGTTGCCAAAAGCGTATCTCCTTTGAAATCCAGCACAACGGAGTCGCCCTGATACTGAATGCCGTTGTGGTCTGTTCCAATGCGATTGACACCACATACATAACAGAGATTTTCGATGGCACGGGCTTGTAACAATACTTTCCAAATCGTTGCTCTGGACGTTGGCCAGTTGGCCACGCAAAGCAGCAAATCGTATTCTTTGTTTTTATTCCGTATCCAAACTGGAAAGCGCAAATCGTAGCATACAATCAAACGGATATTCCAAGCTTTGTAGGATATAACCGGACAATTTGTCCCTGCCGTGAAAACACGGTTTTCTCCGCTGATCCGAAACAGATGGCGTTTATCGGCAAAAGAAGCATCGCCGTTTGGGGTGACGAAAAAGCCCCGATTGAAAAGTTTTCCGTTTATGTCTTTTGCAACAAAACTGCCGGCTATTGCCAAATCCAGTTTTTGCGCCCATTAACGGATGGTTTGCATCGTTTGCAAGTTGTCAAGTTCGGCCAAAAAGGCTACGTCCATTGAAAAACCGGTAGTACACATTTCCGGCATAACCGCTAAATCGGATTTGCCTTGCAGGGGCAACAGACATTGTAGGTAATTTTCCAAGTTTTGCGCCACATTTTCCCATGCAATATCCGATTGTATGATGCTGATGCGAAGCCCATCCATTTATATGGCAAATTGTGCGGGGTTTTTCCCGGAAATATTTTTATACACTTGCTTGATGTGTGCAATATCCTGTACAACATCGCCTGTCGGGACGAAATTTTCAATCAAACCGACTATCTTCTTTGCATAATCTAAATAGGCCAAGGCAATGGGAACATGTGCCTCCCAAGCGATATAATAAAAGCCGGATTTCCAGTCCGGATTCTTTTTGCGCGTACCTTCGGGTGCAATGGCTAACTGAAAATGTTTTTTCCATGCAAACTCCTCTTTCATTTGTTGGGTCAATGACGTACGTTTGTTTCTATCAACCGGAACGGCACCCAAGGCTTTCAAAATGTAATTGAACGGAAAAAAGAACCAACTCTTTTTCATTAAGATATGCGGATGGCCTCCAATGGACTTAAACAATAGCATGCCCCAAATAAAATCCCAGTTACTGGTATGAGGCGCAACACATATTACACATTTGGAGTGTACTTCCGCCTTAATAGACGATTTCCATCCGAACAAACGGAATAAGCAAGCATATAATTTTCGCACCATATAATCAATGATTGTTTACAAGCCTACAAAGATACGAATATTATAGTTTATTCAAAGCTTTGATCCTTTAAATTTGGCCATCGTTACCGTTTCTGACGCATTGATTCCATCCGATTTCAAAACTTTCAACACAGTCATCCACAAGATTCTAAAATCCACCGTGAATGAAAGATGATCAACGTACCAGACATCGAAACGAAATTTCTCTTCCCATGAAATAGCATTTCGCCCGTTGACTTGCGCCCAACCGGTTATTCCCGGACGGACATCGTGCCGGCGTTTCTGTTCATCATTATATAGCGGTAAATATTCGACCAATAAAGGACGGGGGCCTGCCAAACTCATATCGCCTTTCAAAACATTCAGCAATTGCGGTATTTCATCCAGAGAGGTCTTGCGAATAAATTTCCCGATGGCAGTTAAGCGGTCGGCATCCGGCAATAAATTTCCTTGCGTGTCGCGTTTGTCATTCATGGTTTTGAATTTAATCACTTGAAAGATTTTTCCGTTTTTGCCCGGACGGTCTTGCGTAAAAAAGGGTTTACCATGGTTAGTACACCACAGTAACCAAGTGATTATCAGAAAAAAAGGAGATAAAATGAGTAGTCCGGTCAGGGAGCTAAGAAAATCTATGACTCTTTTGAAAAATGATTTGTACATGGCTATTCCGTATTATCCGGCAAATGCAGGTATTTTTTTTGAGTTTTTTTGAGTGGAAAGCATCCCACATGCCGCCAAAATATCTTCTCCACGGGAGGCCCGAATAGTAGAAATGATGCCTTTGCGATTCAAATAATCCCGAAAAGTAATCATGGCTTCGTAATTGGAAGCAGGGAGTTGGATACCGGGAATTGCGTGATATTTAATGAGATTAACCCTGCAAGGAATATCTTTCAACAGTTTACTCAGAGCGGCAGCATGTGTTGGGTCGTCGTTCAAACCACCAAAAGCGATGTATTCAAATGAAACACGCCGTTGATGCGTAAAATCGTATTGCCGAATCAAATTCAAGACCTGCGCAATGGGATAGGCTTTTTCGATGGGCATCAGCGAACAACGTTCTACGGATTCGGGCGAGTGAATACTCACAGCCAAATGCACCTTGCTTTCGTCCAAAAACCGTTTCAGGTTTGGAAGAATGCCGATGGTGGAAACGGTAATGCGCTTGGGACTCCAAGCAAAACCGTAATCGGCCGTTAAAATTTCCAGCGCTTTCATCAATTCGTCGGTATTGTCTAACGGTTCGCCCATGCCCATAAACACGACATTGGTCAAGGCTTCGCTTTCGGGAACGGAAAGGATTTGGTTGATGATTTCTCCGGATGTTAATTGTCCTGCAAAACCTTGTTTGCCGGTCATGCAAAACAGGCAATTCATTTTACAACCGATTTGCGTGGAAATACATAAAGTGGCACGCTCTTTATCGGGGATGTACACCGATTCGATCAAATGTCCATCAGTAACGGGGAACAAGTATTTGACTGTTCCATCAACAGAGCGCTGCGAGTTGGACGGCGGTATTCTGCCTGTATCGTAATTCTCTTTCAATAGTTTGCGATAGGCCAACGAAAGGTTCGTCATCTCATCTATATTGGAAATGTGTTTTTTGTACAGCCAGTCCGCAATTTGCTTGGCGGTAAACGTGGGCATGGATAAGTCTTTGACTATCTGCTGCAATTCGTCCAATGTTTTTCCTAATAAATACATATTCCAAATAAAAAAGCGAAGAACGTTTTCTGTCCGTCCCCCGCCTTTCATGTATTAATTTTTAATTTTAGAAGAAGCGAAGCGAGTTATCTTGTATTTTGGCATTTTCCCGCAACAATTCAGGATTTTGTACCAATTGATATGCGCGATACATATTTTGCATTTTCAGTTGTTGTATTTGATTTTCGGC
>JAITXK010000160.1 GCA_031284765.1 Candidatus Symbiothrix sp. | reverse complement strand
AGCAATTCCTTAGCGGCGGCATCCGGATTATTCACGTTCTGTTGTTCCAATATTTCCTGCGAGCGGGACAACCAAAGGCGTTTGCCAAAGATTTTCTCCAAATCGTCCGCATAAATCACTTCCTTGTCTAACAGGACTTCGGTCAGTTCTTTGTGTTGCTTTTTGTTTTCTGTCAGGATGACTTTTGCGCGTTCGTATTGTTCATTGATGATGCGTTTCACTTCTTCATCAATCAAGTGCGCAGTTTCGTCGCTGTATGGTTTATTGAATCCCCAATCCTGACCTGAAGCATCGTAGTAGTTCAGGTTCGGCAGGCGTTCGCTCATGCCGTAATAGACAACCATGGCGTAGGCTTGTTTTGTTACCCGTTCCAAATCATTGGAGGCGCCGGTGGAGATTTTGCCCAAAAACAATTCCTCGGCTGCACGTCCGCCCAAAGTGGCGCACATTTCGTCCTGTAATTGTTGGTAAGTCGTGATTTGACGTTCTTCGGGCATATACCATGCCGCTCCCAAGGCTTTTCCCCGTGGGACAATCGTTACTTTGACCAGGGGATTGGCAAATTCCAACATCCAGCTTAAAGTTGCATGTCCGGCCTCGTGCAAGGCGATGGAATGACGTTCGCCGATGGTGGTAATTTTCGATTTCTTTTCCAAACCACCCACGATACGGTCGACGGCATTCATAAAATCTTCGCGTTGTACAAATTCTTTGCCGTTGCGGGCGGCAATCAGAGCGGCTTCGTTGCAAACATTGGCAATATCCGCTCCCGAAAATCCAGGTGTTTGGCGAGATAGAAATTCGGTATCAACCGATTCGTCTATTTTAATATTGCGTAGATGGACGATAAAAATTTCTTTCCGCTCGTTCAATTCCGGCAAATCAACATTGATCTGGCGGTCGAAACGTCCTGCACGCAGTAAAGCTTTGTCTAAAATATCAACCCGGTTGGTGGCCGCCAAAATGATGATTCCGGTGTTAGTGCCAAATCCGTCCATTTCGGTAAGAAGTTGATTTAAAGTACTTTCGCGCTCGTCGTTTCCACCCATGTTGACATTGCGGTTACGGGCACGGCCTACGGCATCAATTTCATCAATAAAAATGATGCAAGGGGCTTTTTCCTTGGCTTGACGGAATAAATCCCGCACGCGCGAAGCGCCTACGCCGACAAACATTTCCACAAAATCGGAACCCGATAAAGAGAAGAAAGGAACATCCGCTTCACCTGCTACGGCTTTGGCCAATAGCGTTTTCCCTGTTCCCGGAGGGCCTACCAATAACGCGCCTTTGGGGATTTTAGCGCCCAAACCGGTATATTTATCCGGTTTTTTCAGAAAATCGACAATCTCTTCCACTTCCTGTTTGGCTTCCGATAAGCCGGCCACATCCTGAAAAGTTATTTTCTTGCTGTTCGGAGAGGATTTGTCGTACAATTGCGCTTTGGTACGTCCTACGTTGAACAAGCCTCCTCCTCCGCCGCCTGACATTTTCCGCATGAGGAAAATCCAGATTCCCACGAAAAAGACCAGGGGCAGAATATTGATTAAAATGTATTGTAGAATGCCATTGCCGTTGTCGTATTTGACGGAAGCATTGATGGAATACGCATTTTTTGTTTCTTTATAAAACGTTTCAAAACTGTCTTTGGACGGAATGGTTACGGTAAGCGTTCCCTTCGTTTCTCCCAGAAAAGAATATTTGGAAGTCAAACTGTCAACGCCCAGAATTGCTTTGATATTTTCGGGTTTAATGGTGGCAACTACTTGAGTGTTATTGACTACCATTTCGCTGAAAACATTTTGTTGCGCGTATTTTTGGAATGTTGTCCAATCAACCTCTTTATTGTTATTCGTTTCTCGATTGGAGAAAAAGAAAAAGCCGATCATCAGGAATATCAGCAGATACGTCCAATTGCCGTTCGTTTTGACAGGTCTTTTCGGAGTAGGAAAGTTTTCTTTATTGTTCTTTTTTTGTTGACTCATATACTATCAGGGATTTCTGTAACATCGGCATCTGCCCATAAATTTTCTAAATTATAATACTCGCGGATAGCGGGAACAAAAATGTGCAACATAACGGTGCCGTAATCCATGGCAATCCATTGTGCTTCTTTCATTCCGATGGCGCCCAGCGGTTTTTCGTGCAAGCGGCTGGAAACCAAATCCCAGACCGAATCGGACAACGCCGATACTTGTGTCGGCGTATTTCCTTGTGCTATAATGAAATATTGACAAATAGAACCTTCCAATTTGGTTAAATCCAGGCAAACGATCCGTTGCCCTTTTTTTTCTTGCAATGCTTCGACCATTGTGTTTACTAAACCTTTTGTTTCCTCCATTTATATGTATTAATAGTGATAACCTTCTATCTTATAGATAGCGTACAAAGATAGTTGGAATTTTGGTGATATCAAAGAGTATCTCAAACTATTGATTGGAACGCCGGATAAAGCTAAGCCCATTTGCAAAGTAATATAGCATAAAAAGATTTAAAAGCCTTTCCCAATTCAAAGAGAATGACTACTTTTGCACAAAATCATCCACATGAAATTGAAATTGATTTATTTTTCTTGTTTGCTGACCCTATTGACCGCTTGTGGTGAATACAATAAGCTGCTGAAAAGTACCGATACCATGGCTAAATACGAAGCTGCCAAAAAGTACTTCGATACCAAAAAATATACCCGTGCGGCTACTTTGTTGGAAGAAGTCGTTCCTATGCTCAGAGCATCCTCGTATGGGGGCGAAGCAGTATATCTACAGGCTCAAACCCAATATGCGATGAAAGATTATATTACGGCTGCAGAATACTTCAAAAGCTATTATACCTTGTTTCCCAAAGGTGAATTCGCAGAATTAGCCCGCTATTATTCAGCCTACGGTTTGTATTTGGATTCTCCTGACCCGCGTTTAGACCAAACCGATACCCACAACGCCATGCAACAATTTCAGGATTTTTTGGAATATTATCCGCAAAGCGAGAAAAAAGAAATCGTACAGCAGACTTTGTTTGAATTACAGGAAAAATTGGCCTCCAAAGAACTGATGGCCGTTAAATTGTATTATAACTTGGGCGATTACCTCTTGTATTCGTTTCCGGGAGGAAATTATCTTTCCTGCGTAATTACCGCGCAAAACGCCATGCGAAACTATCCTTATTCAAAATATCGCGAAGAGTTTATTTACTACACTTTTTTGTCTAAATATGAAATCGCAGTCAAAAGTGTGGAAGAAAAAAAAGATTTCAGATATCGCGATGTGGCGGATGAATATTTTTCTTACGTCAATGAATATCCGCAAGGCAAACATACAAAAGAAATCACAAAATTATATAACAACGTAGCTAAACACATAAATTAAAGATATGGATTACAAAAAAACAAATGCACCGGCGAATACGGTTACACGCGATATGATGAGTCTGGCTGAACAGACCGGCAACGTTTACGAAACCGTCCGCATCATCGGCAAACGCGCCAATGAAATTTCATTAGACATTAAACAGGATTTGGAACGTAAACTACAGGAATTTTCATCTTACACCGATAGTTTGGACGAGATTTTTGAAAACCGCGAACAAATCGAAATCTCCCGCTATTTTGAACGCCTTCCCAAACCGTCATTGATTGCTGCTCAGGAATATGTGGACGGCGAAATCTATTTCCGGAATCCCTCGAAAGAAAAAGATAATATCGAAGACTTATGATTCAACGCATACAAACGGTCTGGCTATTGTTTGTATTGGGTTTAGCGGTTGCAACATTTATGATTCTGCCGGTTGTCAATACGATAGATAATATTTGGAGCAGGTTGAATTGGTTGTTGTGTTTTCACGCAGCAATCTTTTCTTTGATAGCGATTTTCCGTTACAAAAACCGGAAACGGCAGTTGCATTGGTGCTATGTAGTAGTGGGATTGCTCTGTGCAGAGTACATTCAGATGGGCTTAAGCCTTTGGTTTGTGCATCAATCGTTTGCGATGGAGTATCTTAGATTCACGGCTGTTTTTCCTTTCATTGCCCTTGTTTTTGACAGCATGGCCATTCGGGCAATCAAAAAAGACGACAAATTGGTTCGTTCATTGGATAGATTGCGGTAAAATGCGTACCGGCACAGCGGCATATTGGCTTATCGGCGGGCTGGCAGTTGCGGTACTTTTTTTATGCAGTCTTTTTTATGGAACCATATCTATTCCTGCTTCGGCGGTAATGGATATTTTTTTTGGTAAAGCCGGCGAATCCGAGGCATGGACACATATTGTTTTGCAATCGCGTCTTCCACAGGCCTTTACGGCGATGCTGGCAGGAGCAGCCCTGGCGGTCAGTGGTTTGATGTTGCAGACCTTATTTCATAATCCTCTGGCCGGTCCCGATATTTTAGGCATCAGCAACGGAGCAAATTTAGGCGTAGCTATCGTCATGTTATCGGCAGGAGGAATCATTGGTACAGGATTTTCGGTACTGTTTGCTGCGTTTGGCGGGGCGCTGGCGGTTTTGGCTCTGATTTTATATTTCTCCACTAAAATAAAAAACAATATTCTGATTCTGATTATCGGATTGATGGTCGGATATTTAGCCTCATCAGGAATATCGCTTTTGAATGCCCTGGCTGCTTCCGAAAGCATTCACTCGTATGTACTTTGGGGATTGGGCAGCTTTTCCACTGTTTCGCAACAACAAATTCCGTTTTTCGGAACAACCATACTATTAGGCCTGCTGGCTTCCATCGTATTAATCAAACCGTTGAATGTGCTTTTGTTAGGCGAGCGATATGCGGCTAATTTAGGCATCAATATTCAACAGACTCGCATTTGTATTTTGTTGATTACAGGGCTTTTGACAGCAACGGTTACCGCCTTTTGCGGGCCGGTCAGTTTTATCGGATTGGCCGTGCCGCACATTGCCCGCATGGTTTTAAGTACATCCAATCAACAATTGCTGCTTCCTGCTACTTTAGTGTTGGGAATGGTTGTCGCCCTGTTTTGCAATCTGCTGACTTGCCTGCCGTTTACCAATCATTTGTTGCCTTTGAACGCGGTTACTCCCCTGCTCGGCGCCCCCGTAATTATTTATGTAATTCTGAAAAAGCCCTGGTTATGAACGGGTCACTTCGTCCAAAAATCCCAACTTGCAAACGCTTGGAGCAATAACATTTCCAATCCGTTTTTGACTTCGGCCCCCTGTTCCAGCCCTTTTTTCATGAACATCGTTTCGTTCGGGTTGTACAGCAAATCGTAGAGCAAATGTTTTTCTGTGACTAATTCATACGGGATGTTTGGCGCTTCATCCATATTGGGCCACATGCCAACAGGCGTACAATTGACAATGAGGGTATGGGCGGCCATCACTTCAGGTGTAAAATCGGAATAAGTCAAAATCGTATCGGACGTTTTTTTTCGGGAAACATATACCGGCCGGATGCCCAATTGCTGCAAGCCGTAAAAAACCGCTTTAGCCGCTCCCCCCGTTCCCAAAACCAAAGCCGATTGATGATGCGGTTTCAACAACGGCGCTATCGATTCTTTGAACCCGATAATATCCGAATTATAACCGGTCAGTTTCATCTTGCCCTTATTTCGCTCTATCTTAACGACATTGACCGCGCCGATGAGTTTGGCGTTGTCACTCAATTTATCTAAATAAGGAATGATTTGCTCTTTGTAGGGAATGGTTACATTCAAACCTTTCAGTTGCGGATGTTCTTTCAACACCGCTTTGACTTCTTTGATAGAAGCCAGTTCAAAATTTACATATTCGGCATCTATTCGCTCGGCAGTAAATTTATCATTGAAAAAACCGATTGAAAAGGAATGTTTTAAAGGATAGCCAATGAGTCCATATTGTTCCATTTTATTTCAAATAATTGCTAACGTTTTTCTCGATGCGCGCCGCCACATTTTCCGCGCCGGTTTTGACGAACTTTTCTCCGGTAATGTTCTCATAAAGTTCGATATAACGTTCGGATACGCTTTCGCAATACTTGGGAGTCATTTCAGGGATGGTTTGCCCTGTTTTCCCTTGAAAACCGTTTTCCATCAGCCATTGGCGGACAAATTCTTTGGATAGTTGTTTCTGTTCTTCGCCTTTTTCAAACCGTTCCCGGTAACCTTCCGCGTAAAAATAGCGGGACGAATCGGGAGTATGGATTTCGTCTATCAAATAGATTTTGCCGTCTTTCTTGCCGAATTCATATTTCGTATCTACCAAAATTAAGCCTTTGGAAGCAGCCATTTCCGTGCCGCGTTGAAACAAAGCATAAGTGTATTGTTCCATTTGTTCGTAATCTTCTTTGTTGACCAAACCTTGTGCAATGATTTCAGCTTTGGAAATATTTTCATCATGACCTTCATCGGCTTTGGTGGTTGGTGTGATGATGGGCGCCGGGAACTTTTGGTTCTCCTTCATGCCATCGGGCAAGGCAATGCCGCACAAAGTACGTGCGCCTGCTTTGTATTCGCGCCAAGCGCTACCGGTCAAGTAGCCGCGGATAACCATCTCTACCTTAAATGGTTCGCAACGCAAGCCGACGGTTACCATCGGGTCGGGAGTCGCTAATTTCCAGTTCGGAACGATGTCGGCGGTGGCATCCAGAAACTGGGCGGCAATCGCGTTCAGCACATGCCCTTTGTTGGGAATCCCTTCCGGCAGGATAACGTCAAAGGCAGAGATGCGGTCGGTAACGACTATTATCAACCGGTCATCGCCGATGCTATATACATCACGCACTTTACCTTTATAAACTCCCGTTTGATTGGGAAATCTGAAATCTGTTTTAATTAATGCTTGTCCCATGTTGTATTATTTTTTTAATGTTTTTCCTCATTTATTTCTTTCATTCTTTTCATTTCCTTCATTTTTTCATTCTGTTTTTCATACTCCTCAACAATGCGCTGAACCAATTTATGACGAACAATATCTTCCTTTCCCAATTCAATTTGCGTAATCCCCTGCACGTTTTTCAACAACCGGATGGCATGAATCAAACCGGATTGTTGCGCAGGAGGCAAATCAATCTGTGTCACATCACCGGTAATAATCATTTTGGCATTCATTCCCAAGCGGGTCAGGAACATTTTGATTTGTTGCGTACTGGTGTTTTGAGCCTCGTCCAAAATGATGACGGCATCGCTCAAGGTGCGTCCGCGCATAAAAGCCAAAGGTGCAATCTGAATGACCTTGTTTTCGATGTATTCCTTTAATTTTGCCAAGGGAATCATGTCCTCCAAAGCATCGTATAAGGGTTGCAGGTAGGGGTCTATTTTTTCTTTCATATCACCCGGAAGGAATCCTAACTTTTCGCCGGCTTCCACCGCGGGACGACTCAGGATAATCTTTTTGACTTCCTTGTTTTTCAATGCTCTGACGGCCAACGCAATAGCGGTATAGGTTTTGCCCGAACCCGCCGGCCCGATGGCGAACACCATATCGTTTTCCTCAAAAGCACGCACCAACTTCTGTTGGTTTTCGGAACGCGCCATGATGGGCTTGCCGTTCATTCCAAAGATAATCAGATGGTCTTGTTTGGCCGGAACCGTTGCATCCTTTTGGCCTTTGATAATGTTGATGATGGTTTCCTCCGTTAATACATTGTATGCCTGGCAAGCAATTTCCATTTCACGGATTTTCTCCTCGAAAGCCGCTAATTCCAATTCATCGCCAATGACTTTCATCACGTTGCCGCGGGCAACAATCCTTAATTTGGGATACAGGGATTTAATGAATTGGATATTGGAATTATTGATTCCAAAAAATGTTGCGGGGTCGGCCCCTTCTAAAATCAGATTCCTTTCCAGCATAGAATTAAACAATGAGTGTGCAAAGTTAAAATTTTTTCTCGAAAGCTCAATGATAATTATTTTCTTCTCGAAAAAAATCAATAGTTTGATGATGGCACGGATAAATAGAATTAAAATTGCTTTGGTAGAACATGACAGAACTTGCAATCCCATCAAGTAGAGATAAGCCGGTACTGCATACAAAAAGTTGCTTCTTTCCCAGCCTCAAGCACACACGGGAGGAAGTGCTTGTGATTAGGCGCATCGGGATAGCCTTGCGCCTCCAAAGCAATCCCGGCACAAGGAAGAAAAGGTTGCGACAAATAATCGCCCGTATAAACTTGAATGCCGGGTAGGATGGAATAAACCTCCAAACGCCTGCCCGACGTAGCTTCGCTTAACGTGGCTAAATGTTTAACGCGATGGTTGGAATGACTTATGAAATAGCTGTTGTAGCCTTTTAGATTGCAGAAATCAAATGCTGCATCCGACACCGGACGTATCTCGCCCGTTGGCAGAAAAGTTGCATTGGTCACCACATAATTGTCCGCATATACTTTCAACTCGTGATCGCAAATTGTCCCCCCTTTGCCCGATAGATTAAAATAGGCGTGATTGGTCGGATTAAAGACGGTGTCCTTATCTGAAATCACTTGGTATTCAATCTCTAACTCGTCAGCATCGGAGAATGTATAAGTGACCGAGAAGCGAAGATTTCCCGGAAAACCGCCCTCCCCATCCGGACTTTCATACCTGAACACGACACTCTTATCCTTTATCTCATAATCAAACATCCGATTATGAAACCCGCTAAACCCGCCATGATTGGAGTTTTCGCCATCGTTTTTGTCCAAATGGTAAGTCTTTCCGTCCAATGTAAACTGCGCCTTCGTAATGCGATTGGCAAAACGTCCTACCGTACTGCCGAGATAGTAAGGATT
>JAITXK010000002.1 GCA_031284765.1 Candidatus Symbiothrix sp. | reverse complement strand
TAAATATGAAAAGGTATTCCATTTTACTTGTTTTTTAGTTTGTTGATGATTGCTATTAAAAAACCTAAGGCAATGAATGCGCCGGGTGCAAGGACAAACAGCAGCGCTCCGTAATTTTCGGGATAAATGGAAAGACTGAATAATTTTCCTGTTCCTAAAAACTCGCGGACTGTCCCCAAAAGTGTCAGTCCAAGCGTGAATCCCAGTCCTATCCCTAAGCCATCGAGGAAGGAGGGGAATATTTTGTGCTTGGCGGCGAAGGCTTCCGCCCGTCCCAAAACGATGCAATTCACAACTATTAATGGAATGAACAAGCCTAAACTCTCATACAAAGCAGGGATATAAGCTTCCATAACCATTTGTACAACGGTAACAAAGGCGGCAATTACGACGACAAAGGCGGGGATGCGAACCTGGTCGGGAATGACATTTTTGAGGGCGGAAATGGCCGAATTGGAGCAAATCAGCACAAAGGCTGTGGCCAATCCCATGGCTAATCCGTTGAGTGCGGACGAGGTTGTGCCCAAAGTTGGACACATTCCCAACAACAATACGAAAGTGGGGTTTTCGTTCAGGATGCCGTTGGTTACTATTTTTAGATTTTTACCCATACTGATTGATTGTTATTTGATGATTGTTGCGCCGGTATTTCCATCTACTGTCGTATCTGCATTTCCTTTGGATGCCCAGTAAGCACGGTTTACGGCATCTAAAAAAGCGCGGGAGGAGATAGTCGCCGCGGTGATTGCATCTACACTGCCTCCATCTTTTGAAACGCTTAAAGTCTCGCGTGAAAGATTTTTATGGATGATGCTTTGTTTGTTCTTGTCGGTTTTGAACCATGCGGCCATCTTATCGCCCAAGCCGGGCGTTTCCGCGTGTTGCAGGACGGCATAGTTGAGCACTGTGCCTGCCGTGTCCAAGCCGACTATAATCTTGATTTCCCCGCCAAAGCCTTTGGTGCTGTTGCTTTCAATAGCGATGCCCACTAATAGCCCGTCTTTTTTGGCTGGGTAGATTTTCAATGAGTCGTTTTGCCCGATTTTGCCGTAATACATTTCGTCCGAAGGCGAATTATCAAATTCGGGGACGACTTCTTTAATGGCGTTTTCCAATTTCAACTTTTTCGCATGCTCGATTGGTTCGCGGGTCAATTGGTTTACGCCTGCCAGAATGCCGCCCGCCGCTGCGCAAATAATGGTCAGAGACAAGAACATGTTGGTTATGGATGATGTTAACTTAGCCATTCTTCGCCTCCTTTCCGAACCTTTTGGGTTTGATATACGCATTGATTAACGGGGTAAACGCATTCATAATTAAAATGGCAAAGGAAACGCCTTCCGGATAAGCGCCGAAAAGACGAATAATGGATGTCAGGATGCCAATCCCCGTGGCATAAACAACCATTCCTTTTTTGCTCATGGGGGAAGTAACGTAATCGGTTGCCATAAAAATAGCACCCAACAGTAGGCCTCCCGAAAAAACATGAACGAAGGGGTCTGCATATTGTGACGGATGAATTGCGTGCATAATGCCTGTAAAGGCGGCCACCGTCAGTATCATAATTACTGGGATATGCCAGCTAATGATTTTTTTCCACAACAGATAGCAGAAGCCTGCTATCAAAGCCAACGACCCCACTTCGCCGAAACTTCCGCCCATTTTTCCAAGCACCATGGCGGAAGTTGCGGGCAATTCGCCAAAATGTCCTTTGATTAGGCTCAAGGTGGTTGCTCCGGTGGCTGCGTCGGCATATTCCAAGGGGAAGAATCCGGGTTGAGGCCATGAGGTCATTTGTGCGGGAAAGGAAATCAGCAAAAAGACACGTCCAATCAATGCCGGATTGAAAATGTTATTTCCCAATCCTCCAAACGACATTTTGCCGATTCCGATAGCAACCAATGCACCGAGAATGACTATCCATACCGGAAGGTTGGACGGCAAATTGAAAGCCAATAAAACGCCCGTTAAAATAGCCGAACCATCCCCAACGGTAGTCCGCCCGTTGATTAAATACTTTTGAATCAGATACTCAAAAAGCACGCAGGAAAGCACCGATACCGCGGTGATAATCAACGCTCCCAACCCAAAATAAACCAGCGAAACGATGAACGCCGGAATGAGTGCGATAAGTACGCCGTACATTTTCTTCTCCACACTGTCCCCGCTGTGAATATGCGGAGAGGGGGATATTGTCAGTTGATTTGCCATTTTAATTGTTTCTTGATTGAATGATTCTTGTTACCTTTCCTTTTCCCATGCGCACGTAATCCAGCAATGGACGATTGGCGGGACAAACATAGTTGCAGCAACCACATTCCAAACAATCGGTGATGTGGATTTGCTCCGCCTTCTCCCAGTCTTCGAACTCGCTGACAGTCGCCAACAAATTCGGCTCCAATCCCATGGGGCATGCTTGGAGGCATTTTGAGCAACGAATACAGTTGCGCATTTCCTTTCGCTTCGATTCCGGTTCGGACAGAATCAGGATACCGGAAGTTCCTTTGGTGACCGGAACGGAAGTATCGACCAAGGCTTTCCCCATCATGGGGCCGCCGCTGATAATCTTGCCGGTATCATCAGGCAATCCCCCTGCAAACTCAATCAATGCGCTGACAGGCGTTCCGATGCGAGCCAGCACGTTGCGCGGCTGCGCTAATTGCTTGCCGGTAACCGTTACCACCCGCTCGAATAAAGGTTTGTTTTTCTGAACGGCTTCATACACGGCAAAGGCGGTTCCTATGTTTTGAACGACCGCCCCTACCGAAATGGGCAATGCACCGCTGGCAATTTGCTTTCCGATGACCGCATCAATCAATTGCTTTTCTCCGCCTTGCGGATACTGCACCTTTAAGGGAACGACTGCGATGTTGGGATATTCTTTTGCCAATGCCGTCAAGTGACGAATGGCATCCTGTTTATTGTTTTCGATACCCACTGCGGCTTTGTTGACGCCGATGGCACGCATCAACAACGAAATGCCGACAAGGATTTCTTCCCCCTTTTCCATCATCAACTGATGGTCGGAAGTGAGATAAGGCTCACATTCTGCGGCGTTGATAAGCAAGATTTCGGCTTTCATTCCCGCCGGTGGCGACAGCTTTACGTGAGTAGGAAACGTTGCCCCACCCATGCCGACAATTCCTGCTTCGGCAATTTTATCAATGATTTCTTTGGAGGAAAGCTCGCAGTTTTTCTTTAGCGTACTGTCGCGGTCAATACTTTCTTCCCAGACATCGCCTTCCACGGCAATAAAAACTGCCGGACGTTTATAACCGCTTGCGTCAACGGCATCGTCTATTTTTACAACGGTTCCCGATACGGGAGAATGAATGTTGGC
Source organism: Candidatus Symbiothrix sp. (assembly GCA_031284765.1). GTDB lineage: Bacteria > Bacteroidota > Bacteroidia > Bacteroidales > Azobacteroidaceae > Azobacteroides. Next base: position 1,033 of record JAITXK010000002.1, on the reverse strand, counting down.
CGATACAAAGCTACCGGCTTTCGCCAATAACGAACCGGCTTTCACCGCATCGCCCTTCGCTACAACAACGGTCGCGGGTGCGCCTATGTGTTGTGATAACGGAACGACCACTTGTTGGGGGACAGGAATCACTTCGATAGTCCGATGGACCGATAATTTATTCCCGGGCGGATGAATGCCTCCGATACGAAATGTTTTCAACATATATATTTAAGAATTAACGTTCAATGCAATGATAGCTGCGGTAGGACATTCGCCCACACAGGTGAGGCATAAACTACATTTGTCATCATCAATATACGCCAGATTATTTACCATGCTGATTGCTTCAGAAGGACAGACTTTCTGGCATTTGGAACAAGCGATACACGCTACGGCGCAGGCTTTGCGGGCAACCGCTCCCTTATCCTTATTGACGCAGTCTACATAAACGCGACGAGATTGGCGCCCTTTCTTTCTAAGCTCAATGATTGATTTGGGACAAGCTTTGATACAAGCTCCGCAAGCGGTGCATTTGTCTTCATCCACTTCGGGCAGCAAGGTGCTTGCGTTGATGCGGATGGCGCCGAATGTACAGACTGTGGTGCAATCGCCCATTCCCAAGCAGCCGTAGCCGCAAGCTGTATTGCCCGCATAAAGAGCGGAGGCGATGGCGCAAGTAGCCGCTCCGTCGTAGCGATTGGTTCGCGGACGATGGTCGCAACTGCCGTTGCATCGGACTACTGCAATCTTCGGGTCAACGGCTTTCGCGGTTTTTCCTAAAATACCGGCGACTTTCGTCATCGTTTCTTGTCCGCCCACGGGACATAACAAACCATCCAAGTCATCGGCGCCGGCGCAAGCAGTTGCAAAGCCGCTACAGCCGGGGAAACCGCAACCGCCGCAATTGGCCAACGGCAATACTTCCAGTATTTGACCGATTTTTGGGTCTTCATACACTTCAAATTTTTTAGAAGCAGCATATAAAATAACGGCTCCTATGGCGCCAATCACTCCTAAAAAAATAACGGCTAACAATATGGGATTCATATTT
>JAITXK010000149.1 GCA_031284765.1 Candidatus Symbiothrix sp. | reverse complement strand
TTGACCAAACAGTATCCTGCCGAAGCGGCGGAATTGTTCAAGGTAACGCAGGAAAATGCTTTGTGGCGTTTGAATGGGTATAAACGACTGGCGGCGCAGGTGTATTGATGTGATGCCGTAGTAGTGGGTGATGTCTCACTACCTCTTGAAAATAAAGGCTGATTCTTGGAATAAGGGTCAGCCTTTTATGATTTTCATAAGAAATATCGTCGCTTTTTGTTTGTACTACAATAATATTTTAGCCCTCAAAAAAAATAATTAGTCAAAAAATGTGTACCTTTGCTTGATTTTGAAATTATACACAGATGAAAAAAACATTTTTCAGTTTATTATTACTGACTGCAATGCCCCAAACGTGGGCGTGTACCAATTTATTGGTGGGGAAAAAGGCATCGGCCGACGGTTCCACCATGGTTACCTATTCCGCTGATTCGTATGCCATGTACGGTGAGTTATATCATTATCCGGCGGCAAAATATCCGGCGGGAACGCTGTTGGAAGTCCGTGAATGGGATAGCGGCAAGTATCTGGGACAAATTGCGCAAGCAGCGGAAACCTATAACGTTGTCGGAAATATGAATGAACACCAACTTTGCATCGGAGAAACCACTTTCGGCGGTCGCGAAGAATTGTCCGATTCTACCGCCATCATGGATTACGGCAGTTTGATTTATATCGCTTTGCAACGGGCCAAAACCGCCCGTGAAGCCATTCGGGTGATGACCGGTTTGGTCGAAAAATACGGCTATTGCAGCGAAGGCGAGTCGTTTTCGATTGTTGATAAAAACGAAGTTTGGATTATGGAGATGGTCGGCAAGGGCGTGGGCAACAAAGGCGCCGTCTGGGTAGCCGTCCGCATTCCCGAGGATTGTATTGCAGCGCATGCCAATCAGTCGCGCATCCACCAATTTCCGTTGAATGATAAGGAAAACTGTCTGTATGCCAAAGACGTGATTTCGTTTGCCAAAAAGAAAGGCTATTACAAAGGTGCGGACAAAGATTTCAGCTTTGCTAATGCCTATAATCCCTTGGATTGGGGCGGATTGCGTTTCTGCGAAGCCCGTGTTTGGAGCTTTTTCAATCAATATACCGACAACGGGCAAGAGTGGCTTCCTTACATCTTAGGCGAAACGCCTGAACCGATGCCGTTATATGTGAAACCCAATAAACTGTTGAGCGTCAAGAATGTAATGGATATGATGCGCGACCATTACGAAGGCACGGTGTTTGACCCGACCCAAGATATTGCCGCCGGACCTTTCCATTCACCCTACCGCTTTCATCCCTTGGCGTTTGAATTGGACGGCAAGAAATACGGCTTTGAACGCCCGATTTCAACCCAACAAACGGCTTTTACATTTGTGGGACAGATGCGCAGTTCGCTTCCCGATGCGGTTGGCGGTGTGCTGTGGTTCGGTGTGGATGATGCCCGTTTCACGGTGTACACGCCGATGTATGCCTGCATCACGAAAATCCCGCCATGTTATGCTACGGGCACGGCCGATTTTACTACTTTCTCGTGGGAATCTGCTTTCTGGGTACATAACTGGGTGGCCAATATGGCTTATGCGCGCTACAATCAAATAATTGAAGACGTGAAACCCTTGCAAGACCAAATCGAAAAGGATTTGATAACCCTGCAAGCGAATATCGAACCCGCAGTGCTGAATGAAGCAGACCCCGTGGCTTTCTTAACCGGCTACAGCAGTCAAATGGCGCAAATCACACACGAACAATGGAAGAAACTGGGAGAATATTTAATCGTAAAATACATGGATGGCGTGGTTAAAAAAGAAGACAACGGACAGTTTATTAAAAACAGTTACGGCGGCTCTCAATATCCGAACCGTCCGAAATGGGACGAACATTTTTTACGCGAGATTGTGAAACAAAAAGGCAATTGGTTAGAACAAAAAGATTTAAAATAATTATGGAAGATTCAATTTTATTACAACAAGTAAGAACCAAGGCAAAGGCTTGGTTAAGTGAAGAGTATGATGCGGAAACGCAACAAAAAATCAACGAGTTGCTCAATAAGGAAGACTCGTCCGAACTCGTTGAATCCTTTTACAAAGATTTGGAATTTGGCACGGGCGGACTGCGCGGTATCATGGGCGTAGGCTCCAACCGGATGAATATTTATACCGTCGGCGCGGCTACGCAAGGTTTAGCGAATTATTTGAAGAAAGAATTTGCCACTTTACCGCAAATCAGTGTGGTGATAGGGCATGATTGCCGGAATAACAGCCGGTTGTTTGCTGAAAAGTCCGCCGATATTTTCTCGGCCAATGGCATCAAAGTATATTTGTTTCCCGAGTTGAGGCCGACTCCGCAAATCAGTTATGCCATTCGCAAACTGGGCTGTCAGAGTGGAATTTGCATCACGGCGTCGCATAATCCGAAGGAATACAACGGCTACAAAGCCTACTGGAGCGATGGCGCTCAGGTAATTGCGCCGCACGACAAGAATATCATTGCGGAAGTGAACCATGTATCGTCCGTGAAAGAGATTAATTTCAAGGGCAATCCGGCACTGATTCAATTGCTTGACCATAAGATAGACGAAAGTTATATCAACGATTTGCTGACTTTGTCCCTCTCCAAGGAAGCCATTCGGAAGCATAAGGACATCAAAATTGTTTACACGCCCATTCATGGAACGGGTGGTACGCTGATTCCTAAAGCATTGAAAGCCTTGGGTTTTGAAAACATTATCCACGTTCCCGAACAAGACGTCGTCAGCGGCGATTTTCCAACGGTTAAATCGCCGAACCCAGAGGAAGCGGCCGCCTTGAAAATGGCGGTGGAGAAAGCCCTTGCCACCGGCGCCGAATTGGTCATGGCCTCCGACCCCGACGCCGACCGCGTGGGTGTTGCCGTCCGCAATGAAAAAGGCGAGTTTGTGCTGCTCAATGGCAATCAAACCCTGTTGATATTCACCTACTACCTCATCACCCGTTGGCGTGAGTTGGGCAAACTGACCGGCAACGAATATGTGGTCAAGACCATTGTGTCAACCGAATTAATCAAGAACGTGACGAAAAAGAACGGTATTCAACTCTTTGATTGCTACACCGGATTCAAATGGATTGCCGATGTGATGCGTCAAAACGAAGGCAAGCGCACCTATATCGGCGGTGGCGAAGAAAGCTACGGCTTCTTGGCGGAAGATTTTGTGCGCGACAAAGATGCCATTTCGGCCTGTATGCTGTTGGCGGAAATCGCTGCATGGGCAGCCGATAACGGCAAATCAGTGTACGAATTGTTGCAGGATATTTATGTAGAATACGGTTTTTCGAAAGAAAAAGGCATTTCGGTAGTCCGTCCAGGCAAATCGGGGGCGGAGGAGATAGAGGCCATGATGAAGAACTTCCGCGAACATCCGCAGACCGAGTTAGCGGGTTCAAAGGTGATTTTCATCAAGGATTTTTCCAAATTAATCGGCATCGATACGATTGAGAATGACCGCGTTACGTTGGATATGCCGACCACGTCCAATGTGTTGCAATACTTGGCGGCGGATGGGACGAAAGTGTCCATTCGTCCATCGGGCACAGAGCCGAAAATCAAGTTTTATATCGAAATTCACAGCAAAGTTTCCTCGCGTGATGAGGTGGCGGCGGCTGATATAGCGGCTGAGGCTAAGATTGACGCGGTGCGGAAGTCGTTGGGGATATAATTCTATTGATTGGACAAAAATACGATTTTAATTTGCAATTCTAACTGAATGGCTACAAGGTTTGCCCTGTACTTTAGTAGGTTTTGAAGGTTTGCTAAAAAAGAATTATTACCGTATTTTAATAGAGCCTGAGTAAGGTTCTCCGAGCAACAGTTTATATTCTTTGTTAAAGTTGTCGAAAGTAGTTTTTGCTAAACTCTTTTTACCCATTTTGACAAGTGTTTGGCATTTGATATCGATAGCATCTTCGTTGATAGAATCTATTTTTAAAAGCGAATCGGCGATTCTCAAACGAATTTCCAAATTTTCGTAAAAACTGCTTTTTGTGTTGTTTGCAACTTGCATTAGCGTATCAATCAGTTGGTTGGAAAAATCGGTTTTGAAATTATCCACCCATTCCAATTGAATATTGGGAAGAAGAATTCCATAATCCAACAATTCTAAAAGACGCAGCAAGTCTTCTTCTGAAGCAATATCTCGGTTCTTGATTTTAGAAACGAGCTTCAACACTTCTGCATAATCCGAAAAGACATCATTCGGAAGAGAAATTGTCCAATAGATGTTTTCGGAGGTAATATCAATATTTCCCAACTCTTCCAAAAGAACTCTCAATTTGCTCAGATTGACACTCCGGTTATTTCTCGCCGATTCGTCCGTTTTATCAAACCACAACAGTTCCTGAAGTTTGGACGACGAAATTCCCTTGTCATTTTTAGAAGTATAAAGAATGAGCAATACTAAGATATATTTCAATGTAGGAGTAAAATCACCGGTAATATTTTTGCCGTTTTTATTGAAGACCTGAAAACCTCCCAAGAACAAGATGGATTTCTCTTTGACATTATAAAAATGTTTTTCTTCTTGAATTTCCTCCGTACTGATCTTTTCTTTCGGAATGGGTTTATTCGTATTAGGATGTCTTTTTTTCTTGATTTTTATCCAAATAAACACCAGTAACAGAAGCAAAAAGATGCCGGAAAGAGCAAGTATCCATTGCTTTACGGAAGAATGAACCGTATCCTGAATGACATCCGACTCAATCAATGGCGGATAATCCAAGGTGTAAATATGAATGGTTGATGCGAGTTGGTTTTTGGAATAAGCTGTTACGGCAATTAATTGAGACAATTTAGGAGAATAGTATAAATCGCAATAAGACGTAATATCCTGAAAATAAAATTCAATCGAGTCGGCTAATGTTTCACCGGTTTGCGTTTCGAGATTGACTCTTTTCAGAAAAACCGAAGAAGTGTATTTTTTATTCGGATAAGCCAAAACATAAATATTTTTGTTTTCTTCATCAATCACTAAACTATTGGAATAAATATTTTCTTTTTCCCTTTCTTTATCTATATCGAACAAGTATTTCACTTTAAGCGTCTGCAAATCCACTTCATACAGATCGGAGAAGTTTTTGGGCGATAATTCCTGCCTGCCCATCTCAGCGCCTCGACCGCCCAATATATAAATCTTATCGCCGGTGGCATTTCCACCCATGGCAGCCAGATAGCGTGGCGTAATGGTGTGGGAAAAATCATGCGTGGTACGTTCGTTGTTTTTCAGATTAATCTTAAAGAAATCGCTGTTGTATTTGTAAAACCCATATCCGCCGAACAAGTACAACGAGCAATCTTTGTCGGAAATATATCGGTTATGATGCGCGTGAGCCGGTTCTTTTTCATCATTTTGATAATTTTTCCAGACATTATTATCGAAATCATAGAAATAATTCTGGTTGGTTTCGAGGTGATAAAACAAAAGCCGGGAAGAAACAGGATCGAATAACAGATGATTGTAGTATTTACCTTGGATCTCCGGACTATATTTTGTCCTCTGCTCCGAATGATTCTCCAAAGAATAGGTAATCAATTCTTCCGGATTCAGGATATAGATATTGTTTCGGTTCGGATCAAACGTAATTTGAGGAAATAAAGCGGACTCAAACTCCGCTATTTTTTTCCATGAAATACGATTATCCATAATCCAATGTGGATTGTGAGCAATAGCCGGACAATTTTTTAAATGGTCGTAAACAATATTTTCTCCGTGTTTGTCTAAATTCCAGTGATGCAATTCCCTGTCATCGTAATAGATCCGGATGTCTTTTAAAATAATGGGAGCAACGTCATTGGTTAGAAAATTCTGAATATCACATTGCCCGAAATTGACTAAAAGACTTTTCAGACCGTTTAAATCGTGAGGACACTGAATGATTTCGTCGTTGAACTGAAAAGAGATGTTATTTTGTTTTTTTTGAATGGAGATCGTTACCCGGTTCCATTGGTTGAGCAACGGGGTACCTTTTAATTGAAAATCCTGATTATTAATTACTAAAAAAGCGTTCAGAGCATTATTAATAATGAAATCAAAATTTTCTTCTTTATTTGAAATAATTCTGAAAATATAGCCGAATTTAATAGCTTCATCCCGCAAAAACATGTCCAACTCGACCGAAAAATTATCCCGCTCTCCTAACCGGTAAGGCTCGTTATTATTGAGAATTAAGGAAGTACGGCTATCAATATTATGGTTATGAGAATAAAAACTCAAGCCTGATTTTGGAGGTTGGCCGTAAATCAAACTGATAACCAAAAGAAAAAGAAGTAGGGCATTATATCGTGTTATATTCATTGAATTAGATTTACAACTTGCAAATATAATACATTTTTTCTTTCAAATACATTTTTTATACATTTGGGTTAATTAATTGCACTCTACTAATAATCTATGACCACCGTATCGTTATTTTACAATCACTTTCTTCAAAATAGTTTCATTTTTTAGTTGTATATGCAAAATGTAAATGCCGCTCGTTAATCCGGAACAGGATATTTGAATCCGGTTTTCACCCGGTTGCAAGGTATAAGTTGTGCTAATTACTTTACTTCCTTTGATGTCGAATAAGCCAATCACTGCACTTGAAATTTCAGAAGCTGAATAATAAATATGTAAAAAGTCTTTTACCGGATTATTGTACGTGAAAAAATGGCCGGCCTCTATTTTATCCACAGACGTTGGAATGGGAGGAGGAGGTGGAGTTACTCCAAAATACAAAGTATCCGAAGTGAGACTGCTGTTTCCCCATTCATCTTTGATTTTTACCCAGTATTTTCCTTTCTGTGAAATCCGGCGGGACGAAGTATTGTTAAAAGAAGCATCGTTCCAACTATAAGTATATTGATTATTATTGTCGTCGCTTTTCATCACTTTCACATCAAACGCCAGACCGAGTTCCATGCCTTCGGGATCCATTACGCGGATAACCGGACGGATTTTCTTCATGCGTTCGCCTTTCTCTGCGTCGGTCAGTCCCAAACTGATATATACCCAGTTATTTCTCGACATTGTCCACTCGCTCAAAAACCGGGCATGCCCCTTGTAAGTGGTAGGAGTAGTCCTTCCTTCACCATCGCTTTTAAATTCGTCCAATATTTTCGGGAATCTATTGTATTCCCTGTCCAAAGCGCCCGATTCCTCCAATTGAATATAATTGGTTGTAAGTATTTGGGGAATCGTTTGGAACAAAGGCGTCAGTTCATCGTAACGGGCATTGAATTTCTGGGCGTAACGCTCGTCCTGGTACAACAGGCTGAACCAGCGATGTGACCGGATCCATTTGCCATCTTCCGTATAAACACCCGAATTGCCGAACGAAAGGTCGAAATCCCACGGGGCGCTCATATTCAGTTTGTCGTTCCGGTCTTTCTGTACGAACACACTGGCATGGAATAGATTGTCACACCCTTTGGAAAGTTCGTGAAGAATGGTCCAGTCGATAAAGCTATTTTCGTTGATATACTTGCGGTAGCCATTATCCGGATCGGTATAATTATTGCTTCGTAAAGCGGTTTCAAACTCGTCTAAGTAATTTTTTATCCACGTCCGTTGATTTTGAGTGACATTCTTCGCTTTGGGATATTTGAAAACGAAATTAATCCCGTCCCGGCTGGTTTTAATCTGAGTAGCCACTTCGATTGGGGTGCTTTTGTGTCCGTCTTCCGGAGATGCTTCCAGGATATATCCTCCCGAAAGATCGGTGGATGTGGTATCCAGCTTTTTGATATCTACCCGGTTATCCGATCGCTGTATCTTTTCCGTCAAGGCATACAGTCCGCGGTAATCGTTGTTTATCCAGACCTCAACATACCGATTGCGGGGAGTCCAGGAAATTCCTTCCATTCGTTGTCCCAGGTACGATGCTATTTGAAAGCGCATCAGACTTCGGTCGTTCCAAAAAGCCAATAAACACCATTCGTCGCCTTCGGGCATACCCAATAATGCAGCAGGATTTTCGGTGTCCCAGTCCTCCGTGACCAAATCAATGTTATAGGGGCGTTTATCGTGATGCCAGGAGGTATTGCCTCGTCCGTCAATCCAAATTCTGCTTGTAAACAGATCAGTTGAGTTATAAACAGAGGTGGATGAATTTTTTACGATCATCTGCGCTTTGACTTTTCC
>JAITXK010000159.1 GCA_031284765.1 Candidatus Symbiothrix sp. | reverse complement strand
AGAAGAATAAAAATCATTTTCTTCATGACATAAATGTTTTAGTTATTATTACTTTTTGCAGGTTTTAGCCCCTGCATTTTAGCTTTGGTTATATCAAATCCTTGCAGGTTCTGGTGCTGCTATTGGTTCCGGCTGTTAATATATCCGGTGCAAAGTTAGGATAAATTTTTATAAAACAAAATTATTCGTTAGCTTTGAACTCAAATCCAATCTAAATTCTCCATGAAAAGGCAAGGTTCCCTACTCCTGTTTGTATTTTCATTGTTGATGGTACACGCGCAATCCGATACCCTGGCGGTCAAAAAGCTCGGGCAATTTGTCCAAAACATCCGGACATTTAATTCTATGTACCCGCAAGAGAAAGTCTATCTGCATTTCGACAACACCAGCTACTCGCTGGAGGAAACCATTTGGTTCAAGGCTTATGTAGTCACATCTTCGCAACATTTGGCCACCAGCCAAAGCGGCGTTTTGTATGTAGAATTATTAAATCCCAAAGGCAAAATACTGGAAACGAAAAAGTTGAAAATAAAAGACGGACAAGCTCACGGCGATTTTTCTCTGGATTCACTCAATATTGAGTACTTTGCCGGCTTCTACGAAGTGCGCGCCTACACCAAAGCGATGCTGAATTTTGGTGCGGAAACCGTGTTTTCCCGCGTCTTCCCCGTCTTTAATGAGCAGAGAGAGGGCGGCGACTATACGAACAAAGACCTGGAAGACGGCTTGACGATAAGCCTTCCCAACCGGCGTGCCAAAGCCGGAAACCGGAAGACTGTCAATGCCGATTTCTATCCCGAAGGCGGAAATTTAGTTGACGGACTGACGTCCATCATTGCCTGTAAAATTACCGGAAGCGACGGACAAAGCATTGACGTGCGGGGCGAAGTCGTCAATGCCAATGAGGAAACAATAACGTCATTCTATACGATTCACGCGGGCATGGGCACGTTTTCTTATACGCCCGATGGCAGCAGGAAAAACAAGGTCAAAATCATTTTCGAGAACAAAAAGTATATGTTCGATTTGCCCTCCAGTTTGCCCAAAGGAACTGTTTTAAGAGTGAATAATTTGAATAAAACTTCGTTGACGCTCCAAATCGAAAAAAGTCCCGAAATCAAACTGTCGCTGCTGGGCATATCTATTTTGTGCAGGGGTGAGTTGTCCTTTTTTCAGGAGATTGATTTGACCGAAGAACCGTTTAGTTTGAAACTGTCGAAAGACCGGTTGAAAAGCGGCGTCAATCAAATCACTTTGTTTGATGCGAAAGGCGAAATTTTGGCCGAGCGATTGGTTTTCATTGCTCCGAAAGAAGATGAGTCCATTTTCATCCACACCGTTTCCGATAAGAAAGAATATCAGGCGCAGGAATTGATCACCATTGACTTTTCGGCGCCGCCCGAAACCGTCTTTTCGTTGGCGGTGCGGGATGCCGAAAGGATGATTGAGACGCCTGTTCAGAATATGGTAACCAACCTTTTGCTGTCGTCCGATTTAAAAGGGTATATTGAAAATCCGGAGTATTATTTTTATTCTCCCAACACCAACCGCTTTCATGCGATGGATTTATTGATGCTGGTGCAAGGCTGGAGGCGTTACGAATGGACCACTATGGCGGGAATCAAACCGTTCAAACCACAATTTAATACCGAGCCGGGCCTGACTATCAAAGGCACGCTCGCCTCGTCCGAAGGCAAGAATGTCGAAGTCATTGCCTCGATGCGCACTGCGGGACTGGAAATGGATGGAAAAACATTCTCGGACGACAAAGGAGTATTTTACTTTTATCCCGAAGATTTTTACGGGAAATGGTCGTTGAATCTGCGGTCTAAAAGCGTTCCCGACGGCTTGAAAAAAATCCGTTTAGACCGCTGGTTCAGTCCCACTCCGAAAGCCTTTGATTATAGCGAAACGATTTGGAGAAACCGCGCTTTAAAACCCAGGGAAGATGTTTTAGTAAAAGAAAAGACGGCAAAGAACTTTGTCATCAAAGAGATAAAAATACAAAGAGAAAAGAAAAAAAGTTTGATTTACTCTGTTGGAGAAGACATTGATGAGGCTTTGGATAAAGGGAAGAAGCCCCCTTTTGATGTTCATGACTATTTGGCGTTCAATGATTCCCGTTACCTCCCTGTCGAAGTGTTTCCTGACAGTTCTGTGTTGGAGGACTATCATTATGATGGTTATCCGGTTCTTTTTTATAACAAGAACGATGGGGAGGCGTCCGATACCCTTTCGCAGCGGGTTGTGCAGACCGGGAAAAGAAGATTTGATGTTGCTGTGCGAAAGATGGGGAAGGAAAGGCCGGCGATGGAAGTTTATAAGATAGTCGTTTCCAGTGGGCTTGAGGCGGATAAGAGCCAGCCGACGGCTACCCGTTTCTATCGTCCGATTGAAGTATATCCCTATCCGGGTTATGGCATGCGCAATATTCCGGGCGTTCGTTATACCCTGTTCGATGGTTTTTCCAAGCCCAAAGATTTTTACCAAAGCAGTGAATTCAAAGACGGATATTATTTCCCCGATGAATATGAACACCATCGCACATTATATTGGAATCCGAAGATAAAAACGGATGCCGAGGGAAAGGCGCGGGTGCATTTTTACAACAATAGCTTTTGTCGGGAATTAGATATTAGTGCAGAGGGGATTAGTTTGGAGGGGGTTCCGGTGGCGGGATTATAGATTGTTTTTCCACAACTTTCCACAAAATATCTGACTACCCCAACCACTGCATCAAAAAAACATTCTCCAACCCATCGGCCGTTTTCAACCAGGATTGGAGCATTCCCGACTGCACAAACCCACTCTTGAGAAACAAACGATAACTCGGAACATTCGTCTGAGGTACATAAGCATACAACTGCTGCAACAAAAGTGTGCGAACAGCGTATTCCTTCATCAACTGCAAGGATTGCAACGCCCAACCACGCCGGCGATAGCTTTTATCCAATAAAATGCCGATGCCTGCCCGTCCGTTTATCGGGTCAATATCGAATAAATCAATCGTTCCAATGGTTTGATTCGTTGCTTTTTCGACAATCATCAGCCGCAATTGACGCGACTCAACAAGGGTTTGCGAAAGCGTATTCGCCAAGTAATCACGCAAGGCAAAACGCGAATAAGGCGCCAGTGTCGAACCGTATTGCCACAATTCCGTGTCGTTTTCCCATTGGTACAACTTATCCAAATCTTCCGGCTCCAAGGCGCGCAATCGTATGTCCTGATTTTCTAATAATGCCATGCTCTGTTATTTATCGGCAAGAAACCTTGCCATTTTTGTTTTATTTTTCTTTTTTTCCTCCAAACATACATCGCAATGACCGCAAGCGTCCGTATCTTTTTCTCCGAAATAGCTCAGCAGGAGTTTACTGCGACAGCATGTTTTTGAACTTCCATATTCATATACACTGCGAATCCGTTCCAGCAAGCGTTTTTTCCGTTCTTCATAGACATTCGCCGGAAGATACAAATATTTCAATGGTTCGCGATTCTGCAAATAATAGATGGTTGGAACTTTTTTCGCCGGCACATAATGAATAATGTATTGCTGCGACAGGTTTTTCAAGCCTTCATAGACCTCGTGCGGAGTCAATCCCGTCCGTTGCGCCAGCAAAGTTTCGCTGATATAGGCATAATCGGAGAAAAGGCCGGTGTAGGAGCGCAGAACCACCTGCAAGAGATTATCCAAATCGGGAGTGATGCCGTGGAGATGATACAATTCTTCGCGCTTGACGGTAAAAATCAGTTTGGATTGTTTTTCTGTTTCTTCCAGATATTCGATATAACCCGATAAATCCAACAATTTCAATGCACTGTGAACGTGCGTTATATTGTAATGGTAGGTTGCACAAAACTGTTCTATCACAAAATTATGTCCGCTGTTGATGCCCATTCCCATGCCAATTTCGTAAAAATACGCCAGCTTTTCGTACACATCTTTAATGAAATCCTTCTCAGGAAATTCATCTTTGATGCGTTTTTTCAGTTGGGCGCCATCACGGGCGGAATAGAGCGCCACGGCGTAGGATTTTTGTTCGTCACGACCCGCACGACCCGCTTCCTGAAAATACTCCTCCAAGGAATTGGGCAGTTCGAAATGGATAACTACCCGCACATCCGGCTTGTCGATTCCCATTCCGAAGGCATTGGTACAGACAATGATACGGCATTGACCGGATTTCCAATTATTCTGTTTGCGAATCTTTTCATCAGTTGTCAGTCCTGCATGAAAAAAATCGGCATCGATGCCTTGTTTTTGAAGTTCTTCCGCAATTTCTTTCGTGCGTCTCCGGCTGCGGACATACACAATGCCGCTGCCGGGAACATTGTTCAGAATTTTGATGATTTCAAACAACTTATCATCGGTTTCCCGGATGACGTAAGCGATGTTTTTGCGTTCAAAACTTTTCCGGAAGACATTCTTCTTTTTAAAGAACAGCTTTTCCTGAATATCATCAATAACTTCAGGTGTAGCGGTAGCCGTTAAAGCCAGGACAGGCGCTTGGGGCAATAAATCGCGCAATTCGGAAATTCGCAGGTAGGACGGGCGAAAATCGTAGCCCCATTGCGAAATACAGTGCGACTCATCCACCGCAATCAGACTGATGTTCATGTCCTTCAATTTGGCAATGAATAATTCGGTTCCAATCCGTTCGGGGGAAACATACAGAAATTTGTAATCGCCAAAGATGCAATTATCCAAGGCAATCCGGATTTCGCGGTGACTCATGCCCGAATGTACCATGGCAGCTTTAATGCCTTTTTGACGCAGGGCATCCACCTGGTCTTTCATCAAGGCGATAAGCGGAGTGATGACGATGCAAATCCCATCCATCAGCAGGGCGGGCACTTGAAAAGTAAGCGATTTACCGCCTCCCGTGGGCATCAACCCGAGTGTGTCGTTGCCCTCGTAAACCGATGCAATGATTTCTTCCTGCAAAGAGCGAAAGGAATCATAGCCCCAGTATTGTTTCAGTATGTTGCGGAAAGAGTTCATGCGCTATCCGAATATCCTTAATCAATAATTGTATATTGGTTGTATTGTTGTGATTGTTTTCCTCTATCGTATAACAAATATCGAACGGTTCTCCCGTTTTGATGTACTGGTAAAAGCGGTGCATGTTGAAAGCGATCGCCTGCAGGGGATTTTCAGAAGAATCGTCTTTGAGTTCCAACTTGATGTGTTCCATCTCTTTACCAACCAACCGGCTTTCGCCCGAATCTTTTACACCGAAAGAACAAAACACCGGCTTTTGATTATTCTGACCGAAAGGACTCATCCGTTTCAAATCATAGAATAGTTTAGGAGTGATTTCACTGAATTTCAAGACCGCATCAATATCCAAAGTCTGCGTCATTTGTTCTTCAATCATGTTTTGATCGGCATATTCTTCCAAACGGTCTTTGAAAATCTCCAGATGATCTTCCCGAATGGTAATGCCAACGGCAAAAGTATGACCTCCGAAATTTTCCAGGATGTCTTTGGTCGATTCGATGGCCGTGTAGATGTCGAATCCGGTAATTGAACGTGCCGAGCCTGAAATAAATCCATTGGATTCGGTCAATACAATGGCGGGTTTATAGTATTTTTCCGTCAATCGGGAAGCGACAATGCCGATAACACCCTTGTGCCAATCGCGATTGAAGACCATGATGATTTTCCCGCCACTCAAATGCGAGTCGGCGTCGATGATGGCATAAGCCTCGTCGGTGATTTTTTTGTCGAGTTCGCGGCGATCGTCGTTGTATTGGTCAATGTTTTCGCTTTTTTCCCGCGCCGATTTCAGGTCTTTGGCCAAGAGTAAATCCACCGCTTCCTTGCCGTTCATCATCCGTCCCGAAGCATTGATGCGCGGACCGATTTTGAAGATGATATCGCTGGTGGTAATCTCTTTGCCGGCCAATCCGCAGATGCCGATAATGCCTTTCAGGCCTTTGCTTGGATTTTGATTTAACTGGCGTAAACCGGCAGTGGCTAAAATCCGGTTTTCCCCTGTGATGGGAACAATATCCGAAGCAATACTTACCGCGCACAAATCGGCTAAATTCTTCAGAAATGAAAAATCAATGTCATTGTTCTGCGCAAAAGCCTGCATGAATTTGAATCCCACGCCGCAACCCGAAAGATGTTCGTAAGGATAGGTTGAATCCGCCCGTTTGGCATCCAAAATCGCCAGCGCGGGAGGCAGTTGCTCGCCCGGCTTGTGGTGGTCGCAGACGATGATGTCGATACTTAAGGTATTCGCATAAGCAATGACATCATTGGCTTTGATACCGCAATCGAGTGCAATAATCAACGACACACCGGTTTCGTGAGCATAATTAATTCCCTGCATCGAGATGCCGCAACCTTCTTCTGAGCGGTCGGGAATGTAGTAATCTAAATAGTTTTTGAGACAGAACTGTTCTAAAAACTTGTACACAAGCGCCACGGCGGTAGTGCCGTCCACATCGTAATCTCCATATACGAGTATTTTTTCTTTGTTGCCCAAAGCCTGTTCGAGACGTGCCACCGCTTTTTGCATATCGGGAAAAGCAAAAGGGTCGTGCAGATTTTTTAAGTTCGGATTAAAGAAGTCGTAAATATCCTCTTCGGTTGTTATTCCTCTTTGGAGCAATAAAAGGCATACCACAGGACTTAGCCCGAACTTGAGGGCAAGTTGCTGTTGTTTAAGTCGCTGTTCGTTTGTTGGAGATTGATAATTCCATTCGTTTGTCATTTATATGTTTTTTATTTTTCTTTAGCATATCACAAAACATTTACCGTGCGTTTAATCGGATGAGCGGTCAATGAAGTTGTAAAGGTAGTGATTTTTTTAGTTGGTCAATTAAAAAATGGAATAATTTATTGAATGCAAAAAAGGCTGCCCCCGTCAGGGCAGCCCTGCAGCTAAGAACGCTGCTTTTGCCCGGTTGTGTTTTCCCAACGGAGGGCGATGTAGAGGGTTTTGCCTTTGCTGTCGCCATCGAAAGAGAAGTGGTAGGGCGTTTTGGTATCGAAAGCGCTGTTGGTCAGGGCAGTTTTGTTGGATGCCAGCCAATCTTTGTTAACCATTAGACTGTTTTTCAATGAGTTGATAAATAATTTGAAAGAATTCTATTTCATTTTGGGAGTTCCCAAATTCATTTTCCTTTAAAGGAAACTGAGTTTGGGTAAATACATTTACCGTTTCGACCTCAGAAAGGAGAAAACTGTTTGTCAAAAATGTTTTATTTTTTAAATGGATTGTCATTTTTTGTTTCTAAAACGGTGCAAATGTATTGACAATTTGTAATTTGTGCAAATATTAGGTGATTTTTTTGAAACCCTCGTCCGAACGTGGACGTTACGCCGAGCATCGTGCAAATCCGTGCAAATCCGTGTTTTCCGTGTTATCCGTGTTCAATTCCCGTCCGAACCGGGGCATAAATAGATTCATACATACAATAAAAAAGGGACGCGACCCCTCGCATCCCTATCCAAATTTTGGTACTGTGAATTTTAATTATCCCGTCACAATTGCTTCAGAAGGACAAGCATCGGCACAAGTGCCGCAATCGGTGCATAATTCAGGATCAATTTTGTAGATGTCGCCTTCGGAGATGGCTCCTACCGGACATTCATCAATACAAGTTCCACAAGCAATACAATCGTCTGTAATTACGTAAGCCATATTCTATATTATTTAAAATGATTAT
>JAITXK010000101.1 GCA_031284765.1 Candidatus Symbiothrix sp. | reverse complement strand
GTAAAGGCCGAAACCAAGGCGGTTGTCATCGTGATACCCGCGCTGGGGCCGTCTTTAGGGATGGCGCCCTCCGGCACATGGATATGCACATTCCATTTCTCAAACACTTTGTCGGGTATTGACAGGCGCGAAGCGTGTGCCTTGATGTATTCCAATGCCAAAACGGCAGATTCCTTCATCACATCACCCAAATTACCGGTCAAAGTCAGTTTCGCACCTTTGCCTTTGCTCAGGCTGACTTCAATGACTAAAATTTCGCCACCAACAGCCGTCCACGCCAAGCCGGTAACCACGCCGGCATATTCATTCCCATCATATTTGTCTTTAGAATGTTCGATAGCGCCCAAGTATCCGTATAAATCTTCGACGGCAAGTTTATGCGGATAAGCCGCATTTCCGGCAATCTGGCGGGCTATTTTCCGCAAAATCTTTGCAATCTTCTTGTTCAGTTCACGAACGCCCGATTCCCGCGTATAAGATTCGATGATTTGTTCCATCGTTTTTTTGGGAATATCGAATTTCTCCTTCGGGATGCCGTGATTTTCCAATTGTTGGGGCAACAAATGTTTTTTGGCTATTTCTACTTTTTCCTCCAGGATGTAACCGCTCACATGAATCAGTTCCATACGGTCTAAAAGTGGTTGCGAAACATTGTTCAGGGAGTTGGCGGTGGCGATAAACAGCGCTTTCGAGAGGTCGAAATCCATATCCAGATAATTGTCGTGAAAAGCGAAATTCTGTTCCGGGTCGAGCACTTCCAACAGCGCGGCGGCCGGGTCGCCGTGATAATCCTGCCCGATTTTGTCTATTTCGTCCAAGATGATGACCGGATTGGAAGAACCCGTCTTTTGAATGCTTTGAATAATGCGTCCCGGCATGGCGCCGATATAGGTGCGGCGATGTCCGCGAATTTCAGCCTCATCGTGCAGACCACCCAATGACATACGGATGTATTTGCGTCCCAAGGCTTCGGCAATCGACTTGCCCAACGATGTTTTACCCACTCCCGGAGGACCGAAAAGACAGACAATAGGCGACTTCATATCCCCTTTCAACTTCAAAACGGCCAGATGTTCCAAAATGCGTTCCTTCACTTTTTCCATGCCGAAATGGTCTTTATCCAATACTTTTTTAGCGCGTATCAAATTGAAATTATCGGACGTATAGATATTCCAAGGCAAGGATAAGATCTGTTGAATATAAGACATTTGCGTAGAATAATCCGGCGAATGGGGATGCAAATGTTCCAGCTTTTTCAATTCTTTTTCAAAAGTACTGCGTTGTTCGGGTGTAAAATTGATTTTAGCGGCTCTTTCCTTTATATCTTTCAATTCAATATCCTGAATATTGCCGCCCAAGGCTTCCTGAATGTTTTTCATTTCCTGTTGCAGGAAATATTCCCGTTGCTGTTTATCAATTTCTACCTGCGTTTTTCGACGAATGGATTCTTTGATTTCCAGCAGTTGATAATCATGGTCTAACAACGAAAGCAGTTGATTATAGCGTTCTTTCAAATCGTTGCTCGCCAAAATTTTCTGCTTTTCTTCAATATTGGCATCCACCGAAGTAAAGGCCAGATTAGCCAGGTAATTATAGTCTTTGGAACGGCGCAAGGAATCCATTACAAAGTCCGGCAAGCCGATTTTGGACGTTAAAATCGCCAGTGTTTTATCTTTAATCGCTTTCAGTTGTTCCTTCACTTCCTTGTCCGATTTCAAGGGCTGAATCGTTTCCATAAGCGAAAACCGCCCTTTCAGATAAGGGTCAACAGCCGTAATTGACTCTAAACGAACGCGGTCGGCGCCCACCAGCAAGGCCGTGGTGCTTTCGTTGTCTTCCTTTACCACATTCAGGATTTGGGCAACCAATCCGATGGGAAAAAGGTCGTCAAAGCCCGGATTGTCTTCGTTCGTGTCTTTTTGACAGAAAACGCCTACAAAACCGCCTTTCTTTTGAACTTCCTGTATCAGTTTCAAGGACTTGGAACGGGAGATATTAATGGGAGTGGGCACTTCCGGAAAGAAAAGCATGTTTTTTAATGCTAAAACAGGCAGTTCCTGAGCTATATCTTCAGGCTTAAAAGGGGGAGTATCGAGAACTATATCCATATCAAGTGTAATTTTGTCATGTGTTTGGCAAATTGTTACCGTTTGTTGATGGGACAATTTCCGTGCCAAAGACATTCTCTTGCTTTTACAGGCAACGCTTTTTTTTTTCATTCCAAACCTGTACCTTTGTTCTCAAAATAAAAACAGCTATGCCACTAAACATCCCCCACAATCTACCGGCAATCGAATTGCTCAAAAGAGAAAACATCTTTGTGATGGACGATGAACGCGCTTCCACGCAGGACATCCGCCCATTAAAAGTGGCGATAGTCAATTTAATGCCCGTCAAAATCACCACGGAAACCGATTTTGTGCGCCTCTTGGCCAACAGTCCCCTCCAAGTGGAAGTGGATTTTATCCGGATGAAAGACCACTCCAGCAAAAACACCCCCGAAGAACATTTGATTACTTTTTACCGCAATTTCGAGGATATCCGCCAACAGAATTACGACGGCCTGATTGTGACCGGCGCACCTGTGGAACTGCTGGAATTTGATGCCGTAACGTATTGGAACGACCTGAAAGAGATTTTCAAATGGGCGCACACACACGTCACCTCGTCCATTTATATTTGCTGGGCGGCGCAGGCGGCGTTGCATCATTTCTACGGCATCCGCAAATATCCCTTGCCTGCGAAGATGTTCGGCATCTTCAAACACAAGGTCAATGATGCGGGAAACGCCTTGCTTCGCGGCTTCGACGATGTGTTTTATGCACCTCACAGCCGTCACACCGAGATACGGAAAGAAGATATTATCAACGTTCCCGAACTGCATCTGTTGTCCGAATCGGACGAATCGGGCGTGTACATCGTTATGGCCCGCGGCGGTCGTGAAATCTTCATCACGGGACATTCGGAATACGCACCCAACACCCTGCACAACGAATATATGCGCGATACGGACAAAGGCCTTCCGATAGAAATCCCCAAGAACTACTACAAAAACGACGACCCGGCAGAAGGCATAATCGTTACCTGGCGGGCACATGCGCATTTATTGTTCAAAAACTGGCTCAATTATTACGTGTATCAAGCTACGCCTTTCGACCCGAAAGCGATTGAAAATCTCACCGAATTAACGGCATAAACGGGTGTCATCACCAAAGCCCAAACGAACAGTTTCTAAATAATTCACTGTTTGAAAGGATTTATTTCTTTTAATAAATGATATTAGGGCGTAAATATTTTATTTGTTTACTTCAATAATTGAATTATTTACTTCAATAATTGAATTGTTTACTTCAATAATTGAATTATTTACTTCAATAATTGGATTATTTACTTCAATAATTGAATTATTTACTTCAATAATTGAATTGTTTACTTCAATAATTGAAATATTTACTTCAATAATTGAATTATTTACTTCAATAATTGAATTGTTTACTTCAATAATTGAATTGTTTACATCAGCAATTCATTTGTAGCTTCCCCTTGTAGAGATGCGACGTGCCACGTCTCAGATTAGAACACAGATTTACACAAAATATATTACCTTTGCAGCAACAATTACAAAACGGATCAAATGCCGTCTGCTTTTATGGAAGAAAACATAGAATATCACTTATTATCCACCGTAAATTCTCCGTCTGATTTGCGCAAATTGGATATTGCGCAGTTGGACGAACTCGCTAAAGAACTCCGCCACTACATTATAGAAGTGCTGGCGGAAAATCCGGGACATTTCGGTTCCAGCCTCGGCAGTGTGGACTTGACCATTGCCCTGCACTATGTGCTGAACACACCCTACGACAGAATCGTATGGGACGTGGGGCATCAGGCCTACGGACACAAGATATTGACCGGCCGCCGCGAAGCCTTCAAAACCTTGCGCAAGTTCCATGGTTTGAGCGGGTTTGCCAATCCGCAAGAAAGTGAATACGATGCTTTTATCTCCGGTCATGCCTCCAACTCCATTTCCGCCGCGCTGGGAATGGCGGTTGCCTCGCAATTGAAAAACGAGAAACGGCAAGTCGTGGCCGTTATCGGCGATGGCTCCATGACGGGCGGCCTGGCTTTTGAAGGACTGAACAACGTGGCTTCCGATCCCAACGATTTGTTGATCATTCTCAACGACAATAATATGGCTATCGACCGTCCCGTGGGCGGACTGAGCCAATCGCTGGTAAAGATTACAACTTCCAAAACCTACAATTCCATCCGTTTCAAATTGTATAACTTCTTCCGCCGGCACGGTATGATAAAAGATACCGCCAAGGGGATTATCCTGCGTTTCAACAACAGCATGAAGGCGCTGTTGACACGCCAGCACAATGTCTTTGAAGGGTTTAATATCCGCTATTTCGGCCCCATCAACGGCCACGATATCAAGGCCCTGATTCGGGTGTTGGAAGACATAAAAGACATGAAAGGCCCCAAACTATTGCACGTCCTCACCACCAAAGGCAAGGGCTTCGAACCCGCCGAAAACGATGCGAAGCTTTGGCATGCACCCGGCAAGTTCAATCCCGAAACGGGGGAACGGATTGTTCCCCCTGCGGAGAATGAACCCGCTTTGTATCAGGATGTTTTTGGGCGCACGCTGGTGGAATTGGCGCTACAAAACAACAAAATCGTAGGCATCACGCCCGCGATGCTTTCGGGATGTTCCATGACGTATCTCAAGAATGAATTGCCCCATCGCACGTTTGATGTGGGCATTGCCGAGGGGCACGCCGTCACTTTTTCCGCCGGATTGTCCAAGGAGGGCATGTTGCCTTTCTGCAACATCTATTCGTCGTTTATGCAGCGCGCCTACGATAATATTATTCATGACGCCGCTTTGCAAAACCTGGATATGGTGCTCTGTTTAGACCGTGCAGGATTGGTGGGCGAAGACGGCGCAACGCATCACGGCGCATTGGACTTGGCCTATTTGCGTTGTATTCCCAATGTCACGATTGCTTCGCCCCTGAACGAGATTGATTTGCGCAATCTGATGTTTACCGCGAGTCTTCCGGGCAAAGGCGTATTTGCCATTCGTTATCCGAGAGGCAAAGGCGAACTCTCGGATTGGCAACGGCCCATGGAAGAACTGCCCGTCGGCAAAGGCCGCAAGTTGAAAAGCGGACAGGGAACGGCCGTTCTAAGCCTCGGTCCCATCGGAAACATTGCTGCTGAAGCCATTCGCAAAGCGCAGGAGGCCGGTGCGGACATTGCCCACTACGACATGATGTTCCTGAAACCGATTGATGAAGCATTATTGCACGAAGTGGGCAAAAACTACCCCAAAGTGGTTACCGTTGAAAACGGCACCATCCAGGGCGGTTTGGCGTCGGCAGTCATGGAGTTTATGTCCCAACACGGTTATCATCCCGAAATCCAACGAGTGGGTATTCCCGACCGGTTTATCCCGCACGGCTCGATTCCCGAACTGTATAAACTGTGCGGAATGGATGTTGAAAGTATTTATAATATACTGATATGAAGATAATTATTGGTGGCGCCGGCGAAGTCGGCACACATTTGTCCAAATTGCTCTCGAAAGAAGACCGGGACATTATTCTGTTGGACCAAGACGCGGAAAAACTGAATTTTCCGAACAACATGGAAATCATGACCGTGCAGGGCAATCCAACCTCGATACAGGATTTGAAAACGGTCGGCATCAAGGCGGCGGATATGTTCATCGCCGTCATGCCCGAAGAATCAATGAATATGACGGCTTGCATGCTGGCGCATACGCTGGGAGCCAAGCGCACCGTTGCCCGTGTCGAAAATGATGAATACTTGTTGCCTCGCAACACGGTCTTTTTTGCAGAATTAGGGGTCGATTCGCTCATCTGTCCCGAGATTTTAGCGGCCGACGAGATTGTCAGCGCCCTCAAACAACCCTGGACGCGGCAATGGTGGGATATTGCAAACGGACAGTTGATTTTGCTTGGCGCGAAAATCCGTCAAAACGCCCCCATCGTCAATAAATACCTGCATGAATTGGGAAGCGATGAACGTATTTACCACATTGTAGCCATCAAAAGGAATGATGAAACCATTATCCCGCGC
Source organism: Candidatus Symbiothrix sp. (assembly GCA_031284765.1). GTDB lineage: Bacteria > Bacteroidota > Bacteroidia > Bacteroidales > Azobacteroidaceae > Azobacteroides. Next base: position 10,700 of record JAITXK010000101.1, on the reverse strand, counting down.
GGTTCCGACCAGATTCTGAACGGCGATATTGTGTATTTTTCCACCACCAAACAGCATATCAACGAGGTGAAGGCATTGGCGGGCAAAGAAGACATCAACATCCAGAAAATCACAATTATGGGCGGCAGTCGCATCGCCTTGAAGGTCTGTGAACGCCTCCCGCATACTGTAAATATCAAACTGTTGGAAGCGGACAAGGAGAAGAGTTACCGCTTGGCCGAGAAAGTCGGCAGCAACGTGATGGTCATCAATGGCGATGGCCGCAACACCGATTTACTGATTCAAGAAAACATCCGGTCCAGCAATGCCTTCATTGCTTTAACCGGCAATTCGGAGGCCAATATTCTGGCTTGTGTGGCTTCCAAAAACTTCGGCGTTGCGAAGACGATTGCAGAGGTTGAGAATCTGGACTACATCCAAATGGCCGAAAAGTTGGATATAGGTTCGATTATCAATAAGAAGTTGATAGCTTCCAGTCACATCTACCGTTTCCTGTTGCAGGCCGATGTGTCCACCGTGAAATGTTTGGCGTTCGCCAATGCCGAAGTGGCCGAGTTGGTCGCACGTTCCGGCGCCAAAGTGACTAAAAAAGCCGTGAAAGACTTGCGTTTGCCGCACGATATGACTTTGGGCGGTCTCATCCGGGACAGCAAAGCCGAAATCATTGATGGCAACACCCACATTCAAGCGGGTGACCATGTGCTGGTCTTTTGCTTGAGTTCGGCGATGTGGAAAATTGAGGACTATTTCAATTAAATACCGCATCGGATAAAATCGCACCCAACAGAGAGGAGAAACACAAATCTGCATAAATCCTCGATGTGAGCGCTGTATAAGGGATGTGAAAAATGACAAATAAGTATATTTAAAGAATAGTATGATAATTTCTGAAAAATATCTATATTTGCAGCATGAATATGAAGCATGGTTACTTCTTTTTGTTTATTTTGTTGACAGCTTGCGCAGATTCTTCTTCACGCAGAGGGACATTTACGCAGAATGATCAGGAATCGGAATCTGCCGAAATGCTGATTTCCAAGCCCGTCGTGAATGTATATGTGGAAAATTCAGGCAGCATGGACGGCTACGTCAAAGGCATAACCGACTTTGAACAGGCAGTCTATAATTACCTGACAGATTTGCAGATTTCAGATATCGCCGATACCCTGCAATTATTTTACATCAATAGCCAGATTATTCCGCAACAGGCGAATCTGACCGATTTTATCGAAAACTTAGAACCGCAAACGTTTCGGGCAAGGGGCGGCAACAGGGAAAGTACCGATATTGCCCAACTGTTGCAAATGGTTTTGTCCGAAACCAATGATTCCACCGTTGCGATTTTCGTTTCGGATTGTATTTTCTCGCCGGGAAGAGGAAAAAATGCAGGGCAATACCTGGTCAACCAACAAATCGCCATTAAATCTATTTTCTCCGAGAAGTTGAAACAACAGAATTTGGCGGTAATTGTTTATCAATTATCTTCCCAATTTGCAGGATATTATTACAACAGGGAAAACTGCGCCGTTGCAATTAACGACCGTCGCCCGTTTTATATTTGGTTGCTGGGTAATCCGAAATATTTAAGTCAGATGCAAACCAATATTCCCGCTACTAAATTTAAGGGAAGCGGAGTGCAACAGGTTTTTTCCTTGACTACAGGCAATCAAACGGTCAATTATGCCATTCGTTTGGGTTCCGGAGATTTTAAGTTGGATAAACAACATCCGAAAACGCATATCACGCAAGCAAAAAAATCTACGCATCACAAAAACGCAGGCAAGTTCGCCTTTTCGGTGGATGCCGATTTTTCTTCTTTCCTTTTGGATGACGCCTATTTAAAGGATACAGCACATTATCGCTTGAATGATACGGATTTTCAAATCAGTCTGTCTAACTCTCCGCATCATTCGCCGTACGTTACGGCTTTGAATTTTGCTTCGCCGATAATCAAAAAATCCGTTTTATCAGTCCGGTTATTAATGCAGGCGCCCGAATGGACAACCCAAATGAACGACAACGAAGGCTTGGATATTTTTGCTCCGGATGCCATGCGTAAAACATTTGGCATCAAATATTTAATAGACGGAGTGTTTGAAGCTTACACGCGAAAAACAGATTATTACACCGACATACGGATTAGTATAAATAAATAACACAATGGAGACAATTTTAGGAACGGTTTATGGTTGTTTTGAATTTTTGTTCGGGCCTTTCTTTGCCGAATATTTATGGGGATATAATTGTGATACACAAGCCTATGACAATCCCAATTTATTTAATTCCATCGGATTGACAACAATCGCTATCGCATTGACAATCGTACTTTTATATTATTATTTTTTGAATCATCCGAGATTGAATGGCGCCGGGCATTGGTTCATCTTTCTGCTTTTGGCTTCGGCAATCAATCTTTTGGTCGCTTATTTCTGGACGGTTTCCGACTATGTTTCGGGAAACATTCAGGATTGCCTGCAATATACACGGGACGAAGCGGGTAACATCCTTGCCCAACTGATTTATAAAACGGATTGTTGGAAGTTCGGAATGGCAAACGCATGGGTGTCTGCAATCGTTTTCGTGATTTTTTCGTTTATGCTGAAATGGTGGAGCTCCAATTGCAAACACTCTCCCACCCTATTAAAATATAAGAAATAATTTATGAGTAAATTGTATGTTTTTGGTATCGGAGGAACAGGCTCACGAGTAATTAAATCGCTCGTTATGCTGATGGCTTCGGGCGTGAAATTGAATGTTGATGAGTTGGTGCCGGTGATTATTGACCCCGATCATGCAGCGGCTGACTTAACACGTACCGTCCGTCTGTTGCAACAGTATAAAAGAGTACGGAATCATCTGGATTTTCATTCCGCCAATCAAAATACGTTTTTTCATACCGATATGAATTTGGAAATCATACCGTCCGTAACGTTGCCTATCATGAATACGCGGGACATTGATTTTAAAGATTATATTGGTTTATCGCTGATGACAGACAAGGGGGGCGATTATGATGCAAATTATGCTTTGGCCTCCATGTTGTTTTCCGAAAAAAATCTGAATGCGAAAATGGATGTGGGTTTCAAAGGCAATCCCAATATTGGCAGCGTAGTGCTAAATCAGTTTGCCGAAACCAAAGAATTTATCGATTTTGCCGCTTCGTTCGACCAAGGCGACCGTATTTTTATTGTCAGTTCGATTTTCGGAGGAACGGGTGCGAGCGGTTTCCCTTTGTTATTGAAAAATATCCGGGCTATTAGCGCCGATCTTTCGGGCAACGGCAACGTGAAAGATGCCCCTGTGGGTGCGATTTCGGTACTCCCGTATTTTGATGTGGCGCCCGACCATAATCTCAATCATGCAAAACGCAGTCAAATCGATTCTTCTACCTTTATTTCCAAGACTAAAGCGGCTTTGTCGTATTACGACCGCAATATAAACGAAGCCAATGTGTTGTATTATATTGCCGACTATCTTTCCAAGCAATATGCAAACTCGGAAGGCGGCGCCACACAGAAAAATGATGCGCATTTTATCGAATTGGCGGCAGCGTTGGCCATTGTCGATTTTGCTTCTATTCCCGCCGAAGAATTGATAACGAATCATGGTGTTCCGCAACAAACTATGTATAAGGAATTTGGAACGGAAAACAGCACGTATCAATTGATTTTCAATGATTTGTCCCAAAAAACCAACGATATCATTCTCAAACCCTTGACCCGCTTTGTTCTTTTCTGCAAATACCTGCAAGAACAATTGAGCGATTCATACAAACAGCCATGGACGATTGACCACGATTTTGATGAGCAATTTTTTCATGCTGCTTTCTTTCAATCCGAATTGTTAGCGGTCAAGAATGCCTTCATAGAATGGTTATACGAGATGGGTAACAACAGTCGTGCATTTGCTCCATACGACCTTGCGGAACGGAAATCGGATTTGTTTGCCTTGATCAGAGGACTAAATCCTGCAAAATTACTCAGCCTGAAATCTAATTACGCATTATTCGATGATGTGCTGAATGACAAACAGAAGGATTTGAAAAAAGATACGGGAAAAGAACAGCGTTTCGTTGAACTTTTCAGCCGGGCTACCGACCAATTGTTGAAATTAAAATTTAGAATTTAAATATCATGAGCCATATATTTCGATTACACCCTGAAGGAACGAATACTTTCAAGCATTGGGAAGGTTCGACCGAAAATAAATACGGAAACAACGTTATTGAACAGATTAATGACCCGAACGGCGGGTCGGCTTCCAAAGAAATCACATCTATTCCTTCCCCCTTTGCCCGAATCGACCTGATTAAAACCGCTTTCAAAAAAGTAGTCGATTCCAACTTAGACGGAAACACCATCTATCACAAAATGGTTTCTGATAGTTTGGATGTCGGCCAATTATTTTTTAATATAGATAAATTTCAAGACCAATTGGAAATCATCATCTGGGATAAGCAAAACGATTTGAATGCGCTCTTAAATTCGCCTTATCCCGAACATCGTCAATTGGGCAAAACCTACGAAATTTTCCTAAAACAGGACGGCGACTCCTATAATTTCAGCAAAATGGACCGGATGTTTTTGTTGAATTACAAACATGGACCGTCTCGCACCAATATTATCGGAGCGACTTCGCCGGCTACTTTATTTTTTACTTCGGCTAACCAGCCCGATTATGTAGGACAAACCATTCGTTTCGGCAACAATATGCCTTTTGACGATCCGTTTATTCCTTTATATAAACGAGATTTGGAATATCAAAAATATTGGTATCTGTTGCAGAAAACCATTCCGAATTTTGCCAAATGGTTTCCCGAAGTCAACGCTTATTTGGATGAAAGTTTCAAATCGCTGCATGTCGAAAAGCCACAATATGCCCAGAAAATCCACGAATTGACTCCGCAGGATATGGATCAATACCGAGATATTCAGGTCAATGGTGCGGGAAATTTGGTGCAGGTTTTGGGTTTCTCGTTAAAACAGAAAGACCAGAATCCCAACAATATCCAGCAAAACAGTGGTTTTGTCATTCAGTCTTCCCACACGGTGAATGGCCTCTCTCCCTTGGTTTTACCTGTGGGGAGTTACGCACTTCCTGTCATTTATACGCAGGATATTTGGAACAAAAACACGTCTGTGCCGTATTATAGTCCCCTGCCTTTGACCGAACGTTCATTACCCGGCGATGGCACGAAATATCCGTTCCTCACTATCAGCGATTTTTTGGAAGACACGATGATCCGCATGTCTTACGAACTGAATACAAATGGCTTTTTTGATGGAAATATCAGTAAACCCGAAAGCAACAGCTATCTATTGCCTTTGACCGATCTGTTTTTTGAATTTTTCACCGTAGAACAACTACAGAGCGAAATGCCGGACGGGAAAAAGATGATTGAAATCAAACCGCATGCAGGCGGGGTTTCCGTATTCTTACGGATTCCCATCCATCAATCGTATATCGAATATCATCGCCGTTATTTTCTGCATAATACGCCCAATTTGGAAAAAAACGAAGGGGCTTTGATTGAAAAGAAGTTGGGATTGGGTCTTTTCCCTCCGGTTCGTTTTTCCGAAAAGGTAAAGAAACATTACCGTATCGCACTTTTTGATAAAGGCGCGAAAGATATTGAACTGCACTGTTTTGATAAAGATACGGTTGTTCACGCGAAAGCAAAAACCATTCGCTATAAAAAAGATATTGATGATACTATTTGCAGTGTGGAAGCATACGTCATCAACCGGAATTTCGACCGGATCCATGTTTCGGTGGGGCAATCGAAGGGGGTCATTGTACCGAAATTTCTTACCAAAACCGGAAGCGCCGAATATACCTTTGCAGTGGATTTTGGCACAACAAACACACATATCGAGTATAGCATTGATGGCAGTCCCTCCATGCCATTTACTATTTCAACGGCTGAAAAACAAATGCAACGTCTGCATCCCGATTACAAACAGGACAAGGACATTAAAAATGCCTTTGAAGATAATTTTATTCCCGATACGATTGCCGATGGCGATTGGTATTCATTCCCGATGCGGACGGTTTTTGCCGAATATACGGAAATAGATTATACGAAACCGGTTTATTCATTGGCCGATGGCAATATTCCATTTCTGTACGAAAAAGCCCAAATTCCTCCGCACAACACCATCAAAACCAATTTGAAATGGTCGAGTAAAGAACAGGGACGAGTAAAATTATATCTCGAAAACATCTTTATTCTCCTGCGTAACAAGGTTTTAATTAACGGGGGACGCTTGGATAAAACCAAAATTATATGGTTCTATCCCGCCAGTATGACGGAAGCACACTACAACCGCTTTCAATCCATTTGGAAAGTGCTTTACAAAGAATATTTCGGTGACCAGGCGGGAAATATAATTACGATGTCCGAATCGATTGCTCCGTATTATTATTACCGGAAAAAACTGGGAGCGAAATCACGGACAGTTACGGTTGATATTGGCGGCGGCACAACCGATGTATATGTGGTGGAAAGCAAGGAGCCGAAAATGTTGTCATCGTTTCGCTTTGCTTCGAATGCAATTTTCGGTGATGCTTATAATTGGGATTCGGACAATAACGGTTTTGTGTCTTTATACAAAAATGAATTTATTAACATACTGACAAACAATGGTTTGGAAGAGCTAAAAAAAGCTTTTCAATCCATCGAAAGCCGAAAAGTTTCGTCCGATATTGTGGCATTTCTTTTTGCTTTGTCATCGAACAGGCAGGTAAAAAACAACGATGCCTTGGATTTCCTTAAAAAATTGGCTGACAATGATAAACTGGTCTATGTATTTATCCTGTTTTATTCGGCAATTTTATATTATGTAGCGAATACCATGAAATCCAAAGGGCTGGATATGCCTCTGACTTTGGCTTTCAGTGGAGCAGGTTCGAAAACGTTGCGCATTTTGTCCGAAGACAAGAAAACTTTGGCCAAATATGTCAAATTGATTTTTGAAAAAGTCTATGGGCAAGTGTACGATGCAACCAACGATTTAGATATTATTTTTGAAGAAAATCCTAAAGAAGCTACTTGTAAAGGTGGTATTGTGAATCCGCAAAAGCAAGAATACGATGAGATTGATACCATCAAGGCTTCACTGTTGGGCTGCAATACGGCTACGTTTGTCAATTCTTATTCCTATGCCGAGATTACTCCGGAGATACAAGAACAAATTGTGCAGGAAGTGCTGAATTTTATCGATTTTACTTTTGATTTGCATAAAGAAAATAACAATTTCTTTCAAAAGAAATTTTCTGCCGATGTGGGTATTTTGCCGTTCGTTCGGGAAACGTGTCAAAAAGACCTGAGAGAATATATTAAATTGGGCTTGGAACACAAGATGGAAGAACTCAAAGATTTAGGTGCGGACAACACAATAGAAGAAACCTTGTTTTTTTATCCGATTGTCGGAATGCTCAATCGTTTAGCTCGCGAAATTAGTTGCTTATCTTAAAAATTTGATAAGATGAAAATAGTCTGTTTGTTATTGATTGGAGTATTGTTTGGTTGCGTTCTCTATTTGCTCAAAAAACAAATAAATTTGCAGAACGATTTGGCGGATGTGCTTAAAACGAGCAACCGCCTTGTATCTTATTTTAATTCGCAATCTGCTTTGCAGAAAAAAGCAGCGACTGCGCAGAAAGATGAATGGTCGGTAGAATTTCGTAAAAAAATTCGAGCATTGATTCATCTGGAAATCGAAAAATATTCAAACGCACAAAAAAAGTTGCAGGAAGACGTTCCTATGCTTGTTTCTGCAATCCTGATGAAAGATCCTCCTGTTCCTCCTAAAGTCTTTGTACCTAAAACTCCTAAACCTAAGCCGCTTGCGGACAAATCGCCTGTGCTGGACATATTTGAAGCCGAAGATTTTCTTGTTGAGATGCCTTTACAGCCTTTAATGCAGGAATCCCAATCTGAAATGCTGCCTTTATATGCATCTGCAGCGAATCAGGATGATTGCACGTTTTATAAAGTGACTGCTGATCCCGATGAAGATACCATCTTTTTATTAACGCTGACGGATGCCGATACCAATAAAGCGCTTTTTGAAGTTTACACTTCTGCCTGTTCCAAGGTATTGAAACGGCAAAATTTCCTTGAAACCGCTTGCGAAGTCCAAAATCTCGGTTCACAAAAAGTCACTGTCGAGGAGAAAGGCGAAGCGCAAAAACAAGAGGACGGCAAATGGAAAATTGTACAACCGGCTAAAATTAAATTTGAATAATAGATGCTTTTTGTAGGGATTATTGTTGGTGTTCAGTTTGCATTTTCGCTTGGAATCATTGTATTCTTGATGACTTTCAAACAGTCTTTTCTGAATCTGAAAAATGTGCTTCATGATTTGTCTATTCAACACAATGAAGTGAAAATCCACTTGAATAACTTGCGGAAGAACATAAAAGAGCAAGCCAAGGTGTTGCTCTCATTGCAGGAACAAATGAATGGTTTGGTGCAGCCTCAATCCATTAATGTAGAGTCGGAACAAGCATATATCTGCCGCTCAGTCGGCATTATTGACGAAACTTTGCAAACAGCTATTAGTCAATTAACGGAAAATACGCAACATCAGTTGCAGGAATTAACAAAAATGACCATTGAATATCAAAATACCATCCACCAACATTCGAAAATAACCGACAATCCGAATCATCCGCCAATGCTTGATTCGGAACCTAAAATCATTGAGCAAAAAACACAGCCGATACTCCACGCATCAATGAATAGTCAGCAGCGAACTCATATTATTCTTCCTAATTATGAGCATGAACTGGAACCGCCGATTAGAAGAAAACAGATTGTCGCTGGCTTGCTTGCGTTGTTGTTTTTCATAACGCTGTTCATGGTCTTATTGTGGATCGAAAATTGAGTTTGAATGAATATCATCAATTGGAAATTTGTCTTGAAAGTAGTAGGATTCATTATTATTATTGAATCTTTGTTTCTTTTTCTTTCATCAGCTGTAGCTGATTATTACCAGGGAACGGATAGTTTGCCGCTCTTATATTCGGCCATTATCACATTGATAGCCGGTTGTGTTTTTGTGCTGGTGAGTGGAATCCGAAAAAAAATCCATATCATCGGACGAAAAGAAAGTTATTTGAGTGTAACTTTGAGTTGGATACTCTTTGCTTTGTTCGGCGCCTTACCCTTCTATATCAGTCGGGAAATTCCTGCTTTTTCAAATGCTTTTTTTGAATCCATGTCGGGAATTACCACCACGGGAGCCAGTATTTTAAACGACGTTGATTCCCTGTCGAAAGGCTTGTTGTTTTGGCGAAGCTTGTTGCAATGGTTGGGTGGTATGGGCATTATTGTGTTCTCATTGGCTTTACTGCCGCTTTTGGGTGGTGAAGCGGCACAATTGTTCGATGCCGAATCATCGGGATTAACCCACGATAAATTTCGTCCGCGTGTTACGCAGATGGCCAAACGCTTGTGGGCGATGTATCTGGTATTTACATTTTGCGTTATTCTGTTGTTGTGGCTCGGTCCAATGGATTGGTTTGATGCCATTTGCCACGGCTTCACGACTATTTCTACCGGCGGCTTTTCAACCAAACAAGCCAGTATTTTTCATTGGAATTCGATGTATGTCGAAGGGATACTCTGCCTTTTTATGATTATCGGAGCTATCAATTTCCCCTTATTGTATGTTTTATTTACCAAGGGAAATGTCAAGCAATTCTTTAAGGATGAGGAACTTCGCTGGTTTTTATTTATCATTTTATTTGCTTCGCTTTTAGTTGGATCAGGTTTGTTTCTCCATAAGCATTACGATGGTTTGACCGCCTTCCGGCAATCGTTCTTTCAGGTAATCGCAATCATTACGACAACCGGTTTTTGTAGTGCCGATTTTTTGGTCTGGGGACCATTCTATTGGATCGTTTTTCTATTTTTGATGATGGTTTGCGGTTGTGCAGGCTCCACCAGTGGAGGATTGAAAACGGTGCGAGCGGTAGTCCTGGCAAAAAATACGATACACGAATTTGAACGCTTGGCGCATCCTCGGGCAATTATTCCGGTACGATTGAACCGTACCGCATTATCTTTTGGCGTGGTGCAGCGTTTATTGGCATTTGCTTTCCTTTATATCAGTATTATTTTTGTGAGTTGGGGCATTTTGACTTTTGTAGGCGTTCCGTTTATTGATGCTTTGGGCGCCTCCGTTTCGGCTATCAGCAATGTCGGCCCCGGCTTTGGCAGTTTGGGGCCAACAGGCTCTTTCGAAGCCATCCCTGAATTTGCCAAATGGTATTTGTCGTTTTTGATGGTTGTCGGACGTTTGGAAGTCTTTACGATTTTGATATTATTCACTCCCGGATTCTGGAAGAAATAGCGACGAACATCTCTTTACCGGATAACAAATTTCCTCACCACCCCTTCCAACTTAAAAATATAAATGGATTTGGGAAGATTCAGTTCGTAACTGCCATCACTTACATGCATCTCTATTTCGCGGACTTTATTACCGACAATGGTAATAACCTGCAATTTAGAGCCTATCGGCGCATTCTTGATATATAAAATATTATTGGCAACATATAATTCGGGCGTTGCAGTTTCTTCACTGACAACCGTAACGACTTTCTCTTTTTTATTTTGCGACCAAAGAGATGCAGGCGTTAAGAGTGTCAGCAATAGAATAATTATTGACAGAAACCACTTCATATTTTTT